>NZ_VATQ01000003.1:0-243743 GCF_005781135.1 Escherichia sp. E3659
TTATTGATTTCACGTTTGAATAGAAAGGGCAGCTATGGACAGAAACTACCTGGCGTCAGTCCTTACGGGGAGCGGGCTTTCGTAATCTTGCCCTGCTACAACAGGATTAACCCCACAAATTTCATTTCCCAACGTCTACACTTACTCCTGTAAACCGTTCAGGAGCAGTAATGAATCAGCAACGATTTGATGACAGCACTCTAATCCGTATCTTCGCCCTTCATGAGTTACATCGACTGAAATCACACGGCTTAACGCGCGGAGCGCTTCTCGATTATCACAGCCGCTATAAACTCGTCTTTCTGGCGCATTCCCAGCCCGAATACCGCAAACTTGGCCCGTTCGTGGCTGATATTCATCAGTGGCAAAATCTGGATGATTTTTACAACCAGTACCGCCAACGCGTAATTGTTTTGCTTTCTCACCCTGCCAATCGGCGTGATCATACCAACGTTTTGATGCACGTTCAGGGTTATTTTCGCCCGCATCTTGATTCCACAGAACGCCAGCAGCTGGCGGCGCTTATCGACAGTTATCGCCGTGGCGAGCAACCGCTTCTTGCACCGCTGATGCGTATCAAACACTATATGGCGCTTTATCCTAACGCCTGGCTTTCAGGGCAGCGTTATTTCGAACTTTGGCCGCGTGTGATTAATTTGCGCCATGCAGGAGTTTTATGACCATCCATCTGGTCTGGTTTCGCCAGGATTTACGTCTGCACGATAATCTCGCGCTGGCTGCCGCCTGCCGCAATTCGTCTGCACGCGTGCTGGCGTTGTATATCGCTACACCACGCCAGTGGGCGGCGCATAACATGTCGCCGCGTCAGGCTAAACTTATCAATGCTCAACTGAATGGGCTACAAATCGTGCTGGCGGAAAAAGGTATTCCTTTATTGTTCCGTGAAGTGGATGACTTTGTCGCCAGCGTCGAAATAGTTAAACAGGTGTGCGCGGAAAACAGCGTTACTCATCTTTTTTATAACTATCAGTATGAGGTGAATGAGCGGGCGCGGGATGTGCAGGTTGAGAGAACGCTGCGTAACGTGGTGTGTGAAGGATTTGATGACAGCGTGATCCTGCCGCCTGGCGCGGTGATGACCGGCAATCATGAGATGTACAAAGTCTTTACGCCTTTTAAGAATGCCTGGCTGAAACGGCTGCGGGAAGGGATGCCGGAGTGCGTCGCTGCACCAAAAGTTCGTAGTAGCGGATCGATAAAGCCCGCGCCATCCATTACGCTGAATTATCCTCGTCAGTCTTTCGATACTGCGCATTTCCCGGTGGAAGAAAAAGCGGCGATTGCGCAATTACGCCAGTTTTGCCAGAACGGTGCCGGAGAATATGAGCAACAACGAGATTTTCCGGCAGTGGAAGGCACCAGTCGTTTGTCCGCCAGCCTGGCAACGGGCGGGTTATCGCCTCGCCAGTGTTTGCATCGCCTGTTGGCGGAACAACCGCAGGTGCTGGAAGGCGGACCGGGTAGCGTCTGGCTTAATGAGCTGATCTGGCGCGAGTTCTACCGCCATTTGATGACGTATTATCCTTCGCTGTGTAAACATTGTCCGTTTATTGCCTGGACGGAGCGTGTGCAGTGGCAGCGCAATGCCGCCCATTTTAAAGCCTGGCAAGAAGGTAAAACGGGATACCCGATTGTTGATGCTGCCATGCGTCAGCTTAATAACACCGGCTGGATGCATAATCGTCTGCGGATGATTACTGCCAGTTTTCTGGTGAAAGATTTGTTGATCGACTGGCGCGAAGGCGAGCGGTATTTCATGTCACAACTGATTGATGGTGATTTGGCGGCCAATAACGGCGGCTGGCAGTGGGCCGCTTCTACCGGAACCGATGCTGCGCCGTATTTTCGTATTTTTAACCCAACAACCCAGGGCGAGAAATTTGACCGCGAAGGCGAGTTTATCCGCCAGTGGCTACCGGAGTTGCGCGATGTACCAGGGAAAGCGGTGCATGAGCCGTGGAAGTGGGCGCAGAAAGCGGGCGTGAAGCTGGATTATCCACAGCCGATTGTCGATCACAAAGAGGCGAGGCTGCGAACGCTGGCAGCGTATGAAGCGGCGAGGAAGGGGAAATAACAGACTCGTGCCCAGATGCCGGATGCGGCATGAACGCCTTATCCGGCCTGGCAAATAGTGCAAATTCAATGGGCCATCCAGGCCTGATAAGACGCGTTAAGCGTCGCATCAGGCATCGGTGTTGGCCTATTAAGACTCCAGCGCCAGCGCACGGTTTCTGAACTTAAGCGCCTGATACAGCCAAATCATCAGCACCAGTCCTACACACGCCAGCGCACCCCAGGTGATTTGATCAAACACTTCTATATATGCATTGATGGAGTAATTGAGCGCCCCGGAAGCATCAAACGAAGCTTGCGATGTCTGATCGGCAATGACGCCCGCCAGATAGTTCGCAATCGCGCCGGAAAGCAGCATGTAAATGCCGGTTAATACGCCGGTCACGCCGGGGATTTCAATACGCGTAATCTGCGACATAGCAACCGGATCGATAAACAGTTCGGCAAACCCCATCACTGCCAGACCAAGCACCATCAGCGGCAGGGAAGAGTGGCCATACATTGCAGACCAGCGGGCGCTTAAGCTAAGAATACAGAACCCGGCGCTCATCAGGCCGAGGCCAAGAGCAAATTTTCCCCAGATGCGCACGGTACGATTACCCGCGACGCTTTCTTTAACCACCCACGCCAGGAACACACCGCACGACATCACAGCAAAAGCATTAATCGACTGGAACATGGCGGTCGGAACGCTATAACCGAAAATATCGCGATTAACGAAGCGGTCGATATAAAGGCTAATCGAGCTGCCGCCCTGTTGTGCGAAGGCCCAGAACAACATGCTGAAGAAGGTGAGCGTCACAATCAGCCCCAGCTCCTTACGTTGTTTCTGGTTTTCTGCTTTGCGATAAATTTTCGCCAGTACCGCCAGACCAATGATAGTGGCGACAATTAAGGCGTATACCGACCACTCTTTCCAGAACAGTACAGTAATCAGCGCAGGCGTTGCGACCAGCAGAACCAGCAGCCATCCCCAGTTCGGCAGGAGAAAGTTTGTCGCACGCAGTACTTTTTTGTTAACGCCGCGGGTATGTTTGAAATGACGATTGCCACATAAGAAAATGACCAGACCCGCGATCATGCCAACCGCCGCCAGGCCAAAGCCCATCGCCCAACTGTACTCTTCCTGGGCGTAACCACAGGCGATAGGGGCAATAATCGATCCCACGTTACCCGCCGCATACATCAGCGAGAAACCGCCATCACGACGTGGATCGGTCGGTTCATACAGTTCACCAAGCAGGCAACTGACGTTGGATTTAAACAGACCATAGCCACAAACGATAATTGCCAGCGACAGATAGAGGAATGACGGGTGGATTTCGCTGGCGCCCAGCACCACATGCCCGACAGCCATCAACAACGCCCCCAGCATTACCGCCATACGGTTGCCGAGCACTTTATCCGCCAGAAAACCGCCGAGGATCGGCGTGACATACACCAGCGAACAATAGGCGCTAAATAACGCGTAAGCGTGGGTGTCGTTGTATTTCAGTTGATTGGTGAGATAGAGAATCAGCAAGGCACGCATGCCGTAGAAGCTAAAATATTCCCAGATTTGTAGCGCGACAACGTAGTAGATAGCGCGCGGCTGTGATGCGTGTTTATTCATAATAATTCCGCGGTTGGATGCGACACCACGTAAGAGTTGCGCGGCGTGCGTGTGTTTCCTTAAAGTTAAAACTTTGATACAGATCTGATTATTTATGCAATATGCTGTCTGATTGCATAAATATACATGAACTATGCATTTATGAGATAAACAATTTGCGCCTTTTGGCGATGGGTTTGTTTCTTAATATGTCGAAAGATTGGCTATCGACGAACAGGCGAGGTAACGCTATGTTAACGGAGTAGCTATCAGAATATGGAAGGCGCAATGATGAAAAACACCGAACTGGAACAACTGATTAACGAGAAATTGAACAGCGCGGCGATAAGTGATTACGCGCCGAATGGTTTGCAGGTGGAAGGCAAAGAGACGGTGCAAAAAATTGTTACCGGTGTCACCGCCAGCCAGGCGCTACTCGATGAAGCGGTACGCCTGGGCGCTGATGCGGTCATTGTGCATCATGGTTATTTCTGGAAAGGGGAATCGCCAGTAATTCGCGGTATGAAGCGTAACCGCTTAAAAACATTGTTGGCGAATGATATCAACCTGTATGGCTGGCATCTGCCACTTGACGCACATCCTGAGCTGGGCAATAACGCGCAACTGGCGGCGTTACTGGGGATCACGGTCATGGGCGAAATTGAGCCGTTGGTGCCGTGGGGCGAACTGACCATGCCGGTACCGGGGCTGGAACTGGCCTCATGGATTGAAGCGCGTCTGGGACGCAAGCCGTTGTGGTGTGGCGACAACGGCCCGGAGGTAGTACAGCGCGTCGCCTGGTGCACCGGTGGTGGGCAAAGTTTTATTGATAGTGCCGCGCGTTTTGGCGTGGATGCTTTTATTACGGGTGAAGTTTCTGAACAGACCATTCATTCAGCCCGCGAGCAGGGATTGCATTTTTATGCTGCGGGTCACCATGCCACTGAACGCGGTGGTATTCGCGCGTTGAGCGAGTGGTTGAATGAAAATACCGATCTTGATGTGACCTTTATTGATATTCCTAATCCTGCATAACGAATAGTCAGAGGGATCGAAAGTGCAACGAGCGCGTTGTTATCTGATAGGTGAAACGGCGGTAGTGCTGGAACTGGAACCGCCGGTGACGCTGGCCAGCCAGAAACGGATCTGGCGGCTGGCCCAGCGTCTGGTGGATATGCCGAATGTCGTTGAAGCTATTCCCGGCATGAACAATATCACGGTGATTTTGCGGAACCCTGAATCGCTGGCGCTGGACGCCATAGAGCGTTTGCAACGTTGGTGGGAAGAGAGCGAGGCGCTGGAACCTGAGTCTCGCTTTATCGAAATTCCGGTGGTTTACGGTGGCGCAGGCGGGCCGGATCTGGCGGTGGTTGCGGCGCATTGTGGGTTGAGCGAAAAACAGGTTGTTGAATTGCACTCCTCCGTGGAATACGTGGTCTGGTTTTTAGGTTTTCAACCAGGCTTCCCGTATCTCGGGAGTTTGCCGGAACAACTACACACGCCACGGCGCGCTGAACCGCGCTTGCTCGTTCCGGCAGGTTCTGTCGGGATTGGCGGGCCGCAGACCGGTGTTTATCCACTGGCAACGCCGGGCGGCTGGCAGTTGATAGGTCATACTTCGCTCAGTCTGTTTGACCCGACGCGTGACGAACCTATCTTATTGCGTCCGGGAGACAGCGTGCGCTTTGTGCCGCAGAAGGAGGGAGTATGCTGAAGATTATTCGTGCGGGGATGTACACCACCGTGCAGGATGGCGGCCGTCACGGTTTTCGCCAGTCGGGTATCAGCCACTGCGGCGCACTGGATATGCCTGCGCTACGCATTGCTAACCTGCTGGTGGGTAATGATGCTAATGCCCCCGCGCTGGAGATCACGCTCGGTCAGTTAACGGTTGAGTTCGAAACAGATGGTTGGTTTGCATTGACTGGCGCAGGTTGCGAGGCGCGGCTGGATGATAATGCTGTCTGGACTGGCTGGCGCTTGCCGATGAAAGCAGGCCAGCGTTTAATGCTTAAACGTCCACAACATGGTGTACGTAGCTATCTGGCGGTGGCGGGCGGTATTGATGTGCCACCAGTGATGGGGTCATGCAGCACCGATCTCAAGGTGGGGATTGGCGGGCTGGAAGGGCGTTTACTGAAGGATGGTGACCGACTCCCCATTGGCAAAGCGAAGCGTGATTTTATGGAAGCGCAGGGCGTTAAACAGTTGCTGTGGGGTAACCGGATTCGCGCCTTACCGGGGCCGGAATATCATGAGTTCGATCGCGCCTCGCAGGATGCATTCTGGCGTTCGCCCTGGCAGCTTAGCTCGCAAAGTAACCGGATGGGCTATCGCTTACAGGGGCAAATTTTAAAACGCACCACCGATCGCGAACTGTTATCTCACGGTTTGCTGCCAGGCGTGGTGCAGGTGCCGCATAACGGGCAGCCCATTGTGTTGATGAACGACGCGCAAACTACCGGCGGTTACCCGCGTATTGCCTGCATCATTGAGGCTGATATGTACCATCTTGCGCAAATTCCGCTCGGTCAGCCGATTCATTTTGTCCAGTGTTCACTGGAAGAGGCAATGAAAGCGCGGCAAGATCAGCAACGTTATTTCGAACAATTAGCGTGGCGGCTGCACAATGAAAATTGACCTTAACGCCGATCTGGGCGAAGGGAGTTCCAGCGATGCGGAACTTTTAACGCTGGTTTCGTCGGCCAATATTGCCTGTGGATTTCATGCAGGCGATGCGCAAACCATGCTGGTAAGCGTGCGTGAAGCAATAAAAAATGGTGTCGCGATTGGCGCTCACCCGAGCTTTCCCGACAGGGAAAATTTTGGTCGCAGCGCCATGCAACTGCCGTCAGAAACCGTTTACGCCCAGACGTTGTATCAAATTGGCGCGTTGGCAGCGATTGCCCGGGCGGAAGGTGGCGTAATGCGTCATGTTAAACCGCACGGCATGTTATACAACCAGGCAGCGAAAGACGCACAACTGGCAGACGCCATCGCCAGAGCCGTTTACGCCTGCGATCCGGCATTGATTCTCGTCGGGCTGGCAGGAAGCGAGCTGATTCGTGCAGGCGAACGATATGGTCTGGTAACGCGCGAGGAAGTGTTTGCCGATCGCGGCTATCAGGCCGACGGTTCGCTGGTGCCGCGAAGCCAGCCAGGTGCGTTGATTGAAAACGAAGAACAGGCGCTGGCGCAAACGCTGGAGATGGTGCAACACGGCAGAGTCAAAAGTATCACCGGCGAATGGGCAACGGTCGCGGCGCAGACTGTCTGCCTGCATGGCGACGGCGAGCACGCACTGGTGTTCGCCCGCCGGCTACGATCTGCATTTGCCGAAAAGGGGATTGTTGTCGCAGCATAATCCCTCTGAACAAAGAATGAAAAAAGGATATCACCATGCCTGAAGGCCCGGAGATCCGCCGTGCAGCGGATAACCTGGAGGCGGCGATCAAAGGCAAACCACTGACCGATGTCTGGTTTGCCTTCCCGCAGTTAAAATCTTATCAATCACAACTTATTGGTCAGCATGTCACTTATGTGGAAACGCGCGGAAAAGCGTTGCTGACCCATTTTTCGGATGGCTTAACGCTCTATAGCCATAACCAACTCTATGGTGTCTGGCGCGTGGTTGATACTGGCGAAGAGCCGCAGACCACGCGGGTGTTGCGGGTAAAGTTGCAAACAGCCGACAAAACCATTCTGCTTTATAGCGCCTCTGATATTGAAATGTTAACGCCGGAACAACTGACTACGCATCCGTTCTTACAACGCGTTGGCCCCGATGTGCTGGATCCGAATCTGACGCCGGATGTGGTGAAAGAACGGTTATTGTCGCCGCGCTTTCGTAACCGTCAGTTTGCCGGGTTACTGCTCGACCAGGCGTTTCTGGCAGGGCTTGGCAATTATCTGCGCGTGGAGATCCTCTGGCAGGTTGGGTTGACCGGAAGTCATAAAGCGAAAGATCTCAACGCGGCGCAACTGGATGCACTCGCACACGCGTTATTGGATATTCCGCGACTTTCTTACGCTACGCGGGGGCAGGTGGATGAAAATAAACATCACGGCGCGCTGTTTCGCTTTAAGGTTTTTCATCGTGATGGCGAGAAGTGCGAACGCTGTGGCGGCACCATTGAGAAAGCCACGCTGTCATCGCGCCCGTTTTACTGGTGCCCTGGTTGCCAGCACTAGGCCGTTCGCTTCGGCGCATAGGTTGAAATAAACCGCGCAATGGCTGGCCCCGTCAGCAAAATACTGAACAGGCGCAGGGTTTGCATCGCCATAATGAGCGCCATATCGGCATTGCTCCCTGCGGCGATGACCGCCACTGTATCTAGTCCGCCGGGGCTGGTGGCGAGGTAGGCGGTCATAAAATCAATATGCATAAACCGGGTCAGCCCCCACGCCATACCCGCACAAATAGCCAGCAGAGCAAAAATCGACAGCAGGATTTGCGGCAGCGGACGCAATGCCCGCAGTAAGATTTGTTTATCGAAGCCCAGACCAATTCGCCAGCCAATCGCCATATAAGCTATCGCCAGCAGCCATTCCGGTAACTCAATCGTGATGAACTCGCCAGACTGGAGCACCGCACCTGCCAGCATCGGGATAAGCATCGTGCCGGAAGGAAGACGTAGCAGGCATCCCGCCGTACCGGCAACGACCGCGAGCAAAATCGTAAGCAGGAGATTAATGCTCACTGGCGGAAACCATACCATCTGCTGGTTAACCGCTTCAGCGTTATCGCCCAGCATCATGCGGGTAACCAGAACAGCGGCCCCCGCGACGAACAGTACCCGCAGATACTGCATAAACGCCACCAGGCGAATATCTGCGCCGTAATCCTGCGCCATCGCGACCATTGCCGCCGCACCACCAGGCGAGGAGCCCCAGGCACCCGTATTTCCGGGCAGTGAGCTATAGCGCACCAGTAACCATCCCACGATAGCGCTGGAAAGCAACGTCACCAGTAAAATAGCTAACACAATCGGCCAGTTAACCGCCAGCGTGGTCAGGATCGAACCGGTCAGGTTTTGCGCAATCATACAGCCAAGAATGGCCTGTGCGGCGAGAAAAGCGGAGCGGGGGAGTTGCAGGGTAACCCCGCGCATACTGAAGATGATCCCGGCGATCATCGGCCCAAGCAGGAGTGCCGCCGGGAGATGTAAAGCGAGGAAGCCAATAGAAAGGAGAAGTGACAGAACACATAACATTCCCCACTGTAGCATTGGCATCCGTCACTCCCTGTTTAACTTACCTTTGGTGTATCGATACAGCATAAAGAATGCGCCTTAACGAAAAAATAGCGGTAATCAAGAAAAAGACAGATTTTGGCTAAAGGGCGTATTAAGTACCGTTGTCTCCCTCTCGTTTGTAAAAGAGGGAAGAGTGAACGATTGAACTGAAATAAGTCTTATGGCGAGGAATTATTGATCAGTGCACTGACCGGGCTGTCGAAGTGTGATTTCATGGCTTGAGTCGCCGTTTCGACATCTCTGGCACACACAGCGTCGCAGATTTTCTGGTGTAGTGTGATGATGTGATTGCCATACTCTTTCTGATCGCTTTGGGCGTTTAACCCCTCCTGGATGGATTGCCGCAACTGCTGATGTAATGCCTGCAATAACATCATAAAAAGCGGATTTTTTGAGGCAACGGCGAGTAACTGGTGGAAACGAATATCATGGGTGATAAAACTTTCAACATCATCAAACTGTTCGCGAATTTGCGCCATTTCGGCGCGCAGACTGGCAAAATCTTCCTCTTCGCCATTACGGGCAGCCGCTTCCACGACGCCCAACTCCAGCCAGCGACGTACTTGAAGAATTTGCTCTGTTGTCACTTGTTCGGTCGCCAGGGCAAATCCAAACACCACGCGCAGCACTTCATCATCAAATTTTTTGATTCGTGGCACTTTACCGCTGTGCGTTTCCAGAATCCCCAGGGCGGCAAGTGAACGATAGGCCTCACGCACAATACCCCGACTGACACCCAATTTCTGAATCAACTGAACTTCACTGGGAACTGGCATCCCCGGTGTCAATTTTTGTTCGGCGATCAGATTAAGAATATGATTTTTGACCTGTGACGATAACGTTACGCTGGTCAATAACGCACTCTCACTCATTTTTACTCCTGTTGTACTTTTTCCTGGTCGGTAAAATCCAGAATACCGGGACTGTATCCTTCATATTTTCCTCCAGAACCCTTGATTATCAATAGACTACTGCGCCTGTGCGCCCGCCATGCAGTGCGAATCAAAGACATATTGTGTGAAAGAGTGGCGAAGAAATAGTAAATACACAACTTTTTCGTGACGCCCTTCGCAGTATTGTGCGCTTTTTCTTCTTACCCTGTAAACCTGTTAAACAGGCTTACAGGATGAAAATAATGTGGAAGAGTGATAACGAACTTTTTGCGTTGATGAAAACCCGGCTATTTACCGCCGTGGTTGGCGATATTCTCGACACGCTGGGCTATATGCACCAGTTTGTTTCTCCGGCAATCAAGCCGCTGGATGTGAATATGGTGGTGGCAGGCCGGGCAATGCCGGTGCTGGAGTCGGACGTTTACGAAACCAAATCGACGTCGGGTAAGACGGCGATTGGCGAAAAACCGTTTGGCATCATGTTTGAAGCGCTGGATGCCCTCAAAGAGAACGATGTTTACATCACTACGGGCAGCTCTCTGCGCTATGCCTTGTGGGGCGGGTTGATGTCTACCCGTGCCATGCATCTAAAAGCAGCAGGTGCGGTACTCGATGGTTACGCCCGTGACTCTGCTGAAATTCTTGAACTGAAATTTCCCACCTTTTGTCATGGCACTTACGCACAGGATCAAGGTCCGCGCGGCAAGGTCATCGATTTCGGCGTACCCATTGAATTTCACGGTGTGCGGGTGAATCCAGGCGATATCGTGTTTGGTGATCGTGACGGATTACTGATTATTCCCCAGGCCGTTGAGAAAGAAGTCATTACCCTGGCTCTGGAAAAAGTGGCAACCGAAAGCGAAGTTCGCAAAGCCATCAGTGATGGCATGAGCACGGTACAGGCTTTTGAAACCTTCGGCGTAATGTAAGGAGAGCAACGAATGAAGGCATTAACCATTGAGCAGGGAAGTCAGGCGCGATTTGTTGATATCCCCGAACCTGTCTGCGGTAAAGGAGAAGTGCTAATCAATGTTGAGCGTGTCGGGCTGTGTGGTTCTGACCTCAATACCTGGCGGGGGCTGAATCCGCTGGTTAATTATCCCTGTATTCCGGGGCATGAAATTGGCGGCACGGTGCTGGCAACTGGCGATATGGCGGGGGCGATCAAGCCGGGTGACCGGGTGGTTGTTCTGCCTTGCACTGAATGTGGTGTGTGCAGCTCCTGTCTGAGCGGTCGTCCTAACGCCTGTAAGAACAACCAAACTCTCGGTGTGCAACGTCAGGGTGGGATGGCGCAACAACTGACGATGCCTGCACATAAAGTCATTGTCTGTAATGCCTTAAGTGTTGATGAGTTAGCGCTGGTAGAACCGCTGGCCGTGGGGCTACATGCGGCCAGACGTGCGCAAATTAATGTGGGTGAATGGGTCGCAGTTATCGGTTGTGGGGTAATTGGCCTTGGCGCTATCGCCGCGGCATCCGCCATGGGCGCACGCGTAATTGCTATCGATATTGATGATCGCAAGCAGAACATTGCCCAGGCGTGCGGTGCGCAACGTTTTCTTAATTCGCAGCAATGTGACGTGGCGGCAGAACTGGCGCTGTTAAATGACGGTCGCGGCCCGGAAGTGGTGATTGAAGCGGTGGGGAATCAACAAACCATTGAACAGGCTACAGGGTTGGTGGCGTTTAGCGGTCGTGTGGTTTATGTCGGTTACGCCAAACAGCCAGTGAGTTATCAGAGTGCGCAGTTCCTGATGAAAGAACTGGATATCCGTGGTTCGCGCAATGCCACCGTGGCGGATTTTCGTGCCGTGCTGGCATTGATGGAGTCCGGGCGTTATCCGGTCAGCAATCTGGTGAGTGCTCACTACCCGCTGGAACAGGCTGATCACGCTTTTAGCGACTGGGCAAGTGATCCCGGCGCGTATACCAAAATCCTCATTGACCTTTAAGGAGCGACACCATGAATGCTTTTTCTTTACATAACAAAACCGCGTTGATCACCGGTGCAGCCAGTGGACTGGGGCTGGCGATGGCGAAATGCATGATAGTCAGCGGGGCGAAGGTCATTATTGCTGACCTGAACGGCGAGCTGGCGCAAGCGACCGCCGGAACATTGGGGTCGCAGGCCAGTTGGATACAAATGGATGTCGGGGATACCGCAGCCGCACAGGAAAAAGTTGATGCGCTTATTAGCGAACACGGTGCTATCGATATCCTGGTCAATAACGCAGGCAATCACTGCAAAAAACCGATTGAAGAGATGAGCGTCAGTGATTTTGAGTCAGTACTCGACGTTCACGTAGTCGGCGCATTTGCGTTAACCAAAGCGCTGGTGCCGCATATGAAACAACGCGGTCAAGGCTGTGTGCTTTTTACTGCATCGATGACCTCATTTCTTGGGCAGCCTCTGGTTACTGGTTACAGCGCAGCGAAGTCAGCCTATCTCGGCATGATTCGCGGTATGACCACGGAGCTTGCCGTTCATGGGATTCGCGTCAACGGTATTGCGCCAGGCTGGATCGATACACCAATGTTGCGTAAGGCCATTGAAGGTGATGACGAACGCCGTAACAAAATCCTGGGTCGGACACCGATGAAAAAATTCGGCAAGCCGGAAGATATCGGTTGGGCTGCTGTTTATCTGGCTTCAGACGCAGCGGCGTTTGTCAGTGGTCAGGTGCTGGTGGTAGATGGCGGCGCATTGATCGGCTTCTGATGTACGGGGGAATTATGCGCAAACGTGCGTTAAAGCTACATGCCAAAGATAACTGTGTAGTCGCGCTGAATGACATCGCCAGTGGCGATATTGTCTGGTGGGATGAGGGGGAAATGGTGGCCTGTAGTTCCGTTACTCTGGGTCACAAACTGGCCTGCGAAGCGCTGAACAATGGTGATTCGATTCTGAAATACGGCGCCATTATCGGACATGCCACTCGCGATATTGCCATGGGTGAACATGTGCATTCCCATAATCTTGCCAGCAATGCCATCGCCATTTTTCATCATGATGATGCCGGCTATCAGCCAGAGGAAAAAGCATAATGGAAGGTTATGTACGGCAAAATGGTCGACCGGGTATTCGTAATACTGTGCAGGTAATCTTTATGGTGGAGTGCGCCAGCCATATCGCTAAAAAGATTGCCGAAGGATTTCCTTGTCACGACGTGCAGTATTTTGGTTTTTCAGGTTGTTATCCCAGCGATTATGGCTATCGGCTGGTAAAAAATCTGGCGACTCATAGCAACGTAGGTGGTGTACTGATTATTTCGCTGGGGTGCGAGAATTTTGATCGCCGTCGGCTGGAGCAAGAAGTACGAGAAAGTGGGCGACTGTGCCATACGCTGGTCATTCAGGAAAATAAAGGCACGACCAACACCATTACTCTGGGTAAGCAGTTGGTCGCTGAAATGCTGGAACAGCTTGCAGATACACCGCGTTGTATCCTGAACTGGAGAGACCTGGTGGTTGGTACTATCTGCGGTGGTTCCGATGGCACCAGTGGTATCACGGGTAATCCGGCAGTAGGACGCGCATTTGACCAACTGCTGGATAAAGGGGCTACCTGTATTTTTGAAGAAAGCGGGGAGCTGCTTGGTTGTGAGCAGCATATGATGTCGCGCGCGGGTAGCCCGCAGGCACGTGATGCCATCGAAATGGCAATGACAAAAGCCGAGCGTTATTACAGTTTGATGGGGCTTGGGAGTTTTTCTAACGGTAATGCTGAAGGCGGCTTAACCACTCAGGAAGAAAAATCCCTTGGGGCTTATACCAAGTCGGGCGATGCGCTGATTGCTGGCGTTATTTTACCGACGCAACAAACGCCCTTTCCTGGGCTTTGGTTGATGGACGTGGTGCCTGATGGTGAACCTCGTTTTGGTTATCCTAATATTAACGATTCCTCAGAAGCACTGGAACTTATCGCCTCTGGCTGTCATATGGTGTTATTTACCACAGGTCGCGGTTCAGTTATTGGTTCAGTGATCGCACCCATTATTAAAGTGTGTAATAACCCACAGACGTGGGAGCATTTATCTGACGATATGGACGTTAATGCCGGTCGTGTAATTAGCGAAAGCGCAACGCTCGACGATATTGCAGACGATATTATGCAGGTGATTGAACATGTCGCCAACGGTCAATATTGTGCCGCAGAACGACTGGAACATCAGGAGTTTGTTTTAACGTATAAAGCATTTGATTACAGCAAAAGTGCAGTCTGTCGGGCAGATCCCCGTTAATCGATAAAGCTCTTACAGGTAATAATAATGAAAAAATTACTGACGCCCTTTTTATTTCTTTTCGCTTTATTAAGTCCGATGCTGAATGCCGCACCGGTCACTATCAAAATCGCCTATGAAAGTAACCCCGGCGAGCCAGCGGATACAGTAGTGAAGCACTGGGCAGAACTTGTGAAGAAAAAAAGCAATGGAGATATTGTTTTCGAACTTTATCCAAGTTCACAGTTAGGTTCTAAACAAGATATTACAGAGCAAGCGTTGATGGGGATGAATATTATCACCATCAGTGATGTTGGTTTTTTAACTGACTATGATGCAGACCTGGGAATATTATTTGGGCCTTATTTAACTGAAGATCCGCAGAAACTGTTTGCGATTTATGCCAGTGACTGGTTTAAACAAAAAGAACAGAAACTACGGGAAAAAGGTGTGCATATTGTCATGAGCAACTATCTGTACGGCACCCGACAGATCATTGCTAAAAAACCAATTCGTACACCAGAAGACCTGAAAGGGATGAAGATCCGCGTGCCGAATAACGTCATGCAGATTAAAGCCATTGAAGCAATGGGCGCAACCCCAACGCCAATGCCGCTGGGCGACGTTTATCCGGCGCTGACTCAGGGGATGATCGATGGTGTGGAAAACCCGGTTTCTGTTCTCTATGGGCAAAAACTGCATGAACAGGCGAAATATCTGTCAATGGTGAACTATCTGACCAATACATCATTATGGTTGGGTGGCGAAGCGTTTTTCAGTACCCTGACGCCTGCGCAGTTAGATATTATTCACCAGACAGCGTATGAAGCTGGTTTATATAGCCAGAAAATTACCACTGAGCAGGATGCGGCAATGTTGAAAACCATGCAGGAGCAGGGCGTGGAAATCATCTATCCTGAGGTGGCCCCTTTCAAAGAAAAAGCCTTAAAAGTCTATCAACAATTCCCGGAATGGACCCCTGGTTTATATGACACCATTCAGCAACAGCTGAAATAACTTCATGGCATAAGGACAGGTCGGTGTTTCGGCACCGACCGTTAAGAGCAGAGGTGTTTATGCGTCTTTTCGGGAAAGTGATTGAAGTTTCTGCGGTATTAACACTCTTTTTATTGGTAATAATGACTATTGCTGCGGTAATAATGCGTTACTGTTTTAATATGCCATTGCAGTGGACAGAGGAAGTTTCCGGTTTATTAATGGTTTGGGTAGTCATGTTTGGTGCGGTTGTTGCTGAACGAGATAATACCCATTTATCGATTCCATTTTTAGCCGATGCACTTACTTCACGCGGGCAACGTATATTAGCGTTTTTAGTCTCTCTGATGTCTATTATTTTGCTGGTGGTCATGGCCTGGTCAGCATGGAAATTAGCTGCCGGGACAGCCTTTAAAACCACGCAAATATTAAAAATATCCTGGTTTTGGATCGATATTGCCGTCACGGTTGGCGCTATCGGGGTCGCCTGTTTTACTGCCTTACATCTGATCAAGAAAACGCCACGCAAGGAAGGTGAATAATGACAGCATTGAGTGAATTACTGGCGGGAAGCTGGCTGGATAACTGGCTGATGATCATTCCGCTTATGTTCATCTGTTTATTTATCAATATGCCGGTATGGCTGGCGATGTTTTGCGGCATTCTGACCTACTTCCTTTGCTATTCAAATGTGCCGTTAATGGTGGCTATTCAGCGTTTGATTGCCACGACGCAAACCCCTTCGCTGTTAGCTATTCCATTTTTTATCTT
Organism: Escherichia sp. E3659; assembly: GCF_005781135.1. Taxonomy (NCBI): domain Bacteria; kingdom Pseudomonadati; phylum Pseudomonadota; class Gammaproteobacteria; order Enterobacterales; family Enterobacteriaceae; genus Escherichia; species Escherichia sp. E3659. The sequence goes on from NZ_VATQ01000003.1 coordinate 15,824, forward strand.
ATTAGGCACGTTAATGAGCTATACCGGTATTGCCGCACGTATTTTGCAAATTGCCAACGTGTTGATTGGCAGAATGCGCGGTGGTCTGGGTGGGGCTAATATTCTGGTCAGTACCATGATGGGCGGCGTCAGCGCCTCAAACCTGGCGGATGCCGCGATGTTATCGCGCATGATGGTGCCGGAAATGGAACAGAAAGGCTATTCCCGTGGCTTTGCCGCGGCGATAACGGCTTGTGGTTCGCTGATTACACCAATCATTCCACCGGGTATTGCGCTGATCCTGTATGGACTGGTGGCGGATGTCTCCATCGGTTCCATGTTTATGGCCGGGATCCTGCCCGGTCTGCTGTGTTCCGCTATGTTGATCGTCACCGTATGGCTGGTGGCTATTCGTCGCGGTTTAAAACCTTCCAGCGAACACTGGCCAAAACCGAAAGAAGTGTCAGTGGCGCTGGTGCAGGCCTGGCCAGCACTGTTCTTAATCGTTGCGGTTATCGGTGGCATCCGGGCAAATATCTTCACGCCAACGGAAGCCGGAGCCGTAGCAGTATTATTGGTGATGTTTATTGGTTTTGTGATTTATCGCGAGCTGAAAATCAGCCATGTATTTACTGCACTCTCTGAGACGGCGCGTTCCACGGCATCGGTCATGTTAATCATTATGGCGAGTGCGGCACTGGGCTGGATATTTTCCCTTGAGCGGGCTGGTATTACGGTTGCGGAGTTCGTAACTTCTCTGACCGATAATAAATATGTCTTTTTATTGATTATCAATCTATTGCTGTTGTTGCTTGGCATGTTCCTTGAAGGTAGCGCCATCCTGCTGATATTAGTCCCATTACTTAAACCCGTGGTGGCCCATTATGGCATTGATCCGGTGCATTTTGGCATCATCATGATTATTAATTTGTCATTAGGGACGATTACTCCACCTGTTGGTACTGTGATGCTGCTGGTGTGTAATACCGTACAGGTTTCTGTCGGGCAATTTATGCGAGAAGCGGTGCCATTACTGATAAGTCTGATTTTACTTCTGTTGGTCATTACCTATATTCCGGCAATATCTTTATTGCTGGTTTGAACAATAAATGTAATACCCTTTGATTGAGTATGACCCCCGTGATTTTTTCGGGGGTATTTTACCCATAGGCTTTTACGCTATTTTATTTCTATGGTTAACCAATGGTTTTTTTAATAATAGAATTGAATATAGATAGCAGTTACAACGTCTGCTAAGGGTGAACGTCACACGAATAAAGCTAAAGTTGATGATGAAATTCATCTGTCAGGCACAGTGGTTATGGGCAACCAGAGCACAAAAGGAGATAACTTTAATCAGAAACTCCCGCACGAGGGTGGCAGTGTAGGGTTCACTATGCTGGTAAAAAAAGTTCTGACCAGAAGGCCAGAACTTCGATAAAAATATGGCTACGGTAAGACGCACAAAGCGCCATTCACCTGAATAGAATTAGTTGTAGTTAATTTTGAACAGCACCACGGTATCAAAGGGGCCGGGATCAATGGGTGTGCCGCTTATGGATGACAACTCTGCCGTATAGGTTTTTTCATAGACCAGTATGTCGCTGGTAAAGTCGGCGTATTCAGAATATTTATTGAATGTATAAGGTGAAGAGTTTTCATCCAGCACACGCAGTCGTAGCCCATTACCCACGAGCAGCGCCTGATCGCCTTCCACCAGTGTTTCTTCGGTATAAAACGAAGAACTGACTTTGAAGCCATCAGTGCACTCAGTGTTTTGGGTTTTGGTCGTTTTGATAGAGAACGTTTTTGTCATATTGTGACGGCGAATATCCAGCACGTTAAATTTACCAAAATCGATGACCTGATTATTGGGGGTAATGGCGAAGTCGACACTGCAGTCAAGAACGCGAATATTTTCCAGCCCATAGATGTGATATTTCAGGTTTTTAGCCGAGGGATCTTCGTTGACGCTGCCAGCGCCATCAAATTGTACGACAGTGTAATCGCTAAGGGTGCTTTGATAATCGTGTGGCGGCATTTCGCGTAGTTTGACGTACAGTCGCATACGCGCCATGAACGTTCGCGATTTACGGATATTTGCAGGATCACCAGAGCAAATTTTATTTTGCCATCCCATTGCGATTATTTGTTCTGGCGTATACATGTCAATTTTTTTACTGTCGATACATTGGTTAGTATCGATACGGCTTTTTCCGAGGCTGGCGTCATAATCAGCGCCATTATAGGTTACACCGAGCTGATAGTAACGATCCTGCATGCCGGGGTAGGGGTTTACCCACGCGTATACATGCTCACTTTCGAAATCACCGTTGGTATTGTTATCACAATAGACGGGGATTTTAATATCATCGGATTCCCAGATTTTATCTCCCGGTTTGGCGTTAGCCGGGACGGCGAATGGCATAATCGTTTCTGATTTTTCCACTGCGCCGCCTGAGGCGCCAAAATAACAATCCAGCGCCAACGCGTTTTTTAAGGGCAGAAATAACAAGCAGGCAATGAGTAACAGTCCTTTGCTTATACTCATTGTTTATCCTCCACCACGCGCTGCATTTTGCATTGCCCCTGACAGTTGAGCGTCGTCATACGTAACGCGCCATAGTCATCCATATAGCCAAGATAAAACTGGTTGCCGTTATAGTTACCCGTACTGGCGATTGCCGAAGCAAAAGGCGCTATGAGCGTACTTTTAAAGCCGGACAGAATGCCTTTTTTATCGCGGCCAAGATAGGCGATGGTCAGGTAATAAGGGGTCGGGTTTTTCAGGGTAAGCTGATTATTCTGCTGGCTGACCTGTAACTGTAATTCCACATGCTCGCCCGATTTTTTGCGTAATCCGGCGGGCCGCCAGAACAACTTTATACGGCTCTGGATAGCAACCTGAAGAATTGCATGACCGGTTGCTTTTTCCGGGGCAGGGGGGATCTCGCGCAGATTATAGTAAAACAGCGACTCACGATCGGTCGGCAATTGGCTAGTGGAAGATTGCTTGACGATACGCGCCTGCGATGTCGCTTTCGCTTCAAGACGCTGGATTGGCGGCAAGGCTACGAGGAAATCATCGCTTTTATCCCCTTTGTCATTTTCTATCCATGAGTATGCGAGATAGGGAAGTTTATCGCTGCGATTTTCTATCCGCAGGCTGGTCGCTTTATCATTGGCGTTAAACACGATACGAGTGCGATCGGGCTGTAAGGCGGCATTGCTGCATAAGCTCACGATCAGCAGAATAAGGGGCATTCCTTTAAAAATTGTCATTGTCTTTTCCTTAATTAATGACAGGGGAGAATCAAACGTTTACTCATATCTTCCAGGTGCTGAGGAAGCTGAATTAAACAACGCTGTTTATCACCCCAAAGTATTGTGAATCGCTGACTTTCACCCACACCACTTAACCAGGCGTGGCCATCTTTCCCCACCATTCCGACGCTGATTCCGCTTCCTTCTTGCCGGATATCGGCGCCGAGTGGCGGGAAATGGCCGCTGGAGTCGCGGATGATGACGTTGATATCTTTTCCAGAACGTGAAGCCAGCGCTTTATAGCCGATCGCGCCTTCCGTCCAGGTTTCTTTGACCACGTTTTCGGATACCGTGACGCCGTCGGGCAAGTCGTTCATATTGACCACGACCGTCGAGGGTTGGTAACTGGAGACAAACGGTACGACCGCAATGCCAAAGCGGTTGGTGTAGTCGAGATTACCCTGAATCGGAATGTCGGCTACACCGTCTGTACTAACCATCAGACGAGGTTCGTTGGTGGAGCTACGGCGATGAAACGCAGCGCCAAAGCGTGTAGCAGTAAAGGAGCCACTCCAGCTGGTGCTGGCAGAGCTGTAATCATTAGCGGCGTACGTGCCAGACAGATCCCACTCGCCCGCAGAACTAAGATGCTGATAATTGCCGCTAACCTGTGCGCCATTGTCAGGGCGGTCAGATTGCAGCCCGGTCGATATTCCCCAACTGTTACGGTCATCCAGGGTATCGTTCCACGACATGCGGTGTGAGGTGCTATTTTTACTGTCCTGCATGTCATAACCAATGCGGCCACCGTTACCAATAGGCAATGAAATGGACAGGTAAATCTGGTTATCACGAGCTTTGTCTTCGTAATGTGTGGTGTTAAATGAGGTTGAGACGGAAATATCTTTCCAGTCACCGATATCAACGTTGAAGCCAGCGGTAATATTGGCAGTTGTGGAGGACTCCGCATTCCACCAGGTTTGACGCAACACGTTGACGTACAGGTTGAGATTCAGCGGTGTAATGGGTTGCCCGGCGGAAAGGCTGATTGTCTTTTTTTCATCCTGAGCATCAGCGTCATTGTATTTATGATCGATATAATTGGCGTAGCTATGGAAATGGCGGTCGGAGAAACGATATGCCGCTATCGAAAGAAGACTGTCGGTGGCATCTATCCGTTTACTGTAGTTGAAGCGATAACTGTAACCTTTCTCGTCCGGTTGATTATCAAAACGACTTTTAGCCCAGGTGACGTCGAAGGAGAGCGCCCCCAGCCACAGCATATTTTGCCCGATACCCAGCGCGCCAGAATGATAATCGTCCCCGGCGAGAATCAACCCGCCATACAGTGAAGTATTGGAGAGCATCCCCCAGGAAACTTCATTACTTAAAAATGTTTCGTTTTCAGTATGATGAGACAAAGAAGAGCGCGGTCGACCAGCTGCAAGTTTATAACGTACCTGCCCCTGGCGGGTCAGAAAAGGCGTTGATGCTGCGGATACCTGGAAATTATTAACTCGACCATCTTCCTCCGTCACTTTGACATCCAGTGTGCCTTGAACTGACTGATTCAGGTCATCAATAATAAACGGGCCTGGCGGGACTTTTTTCTGATAAATGACGCGTCCGGTATGACTTATGGTGACGGTGGCGTTAGTTTGCGCCACGCCGCTAATTTGCGGTGCGTATCCGCGTAATTCCCAGGGAAGCATTCGGTCATCGCTGGTCAGGGCTGCACCGGTATACGAAAAACCGTCAAAAATATTGGAGCTGAGATCGGTTTCGCCAAGGGTTAATCTGGAGCCTATTTGTGGTAGCGGGCGAAACAGATAGATTCGGGAAATAGCCCCGGATTGATCGTGCACATCACCATTGTCGGATTGGTTGAGCTGGTAATCGCTACGCAACCGCCATGCTCCGGCGTTAATACCCGTTGTACCGTAAGCATTCAGATTGGTATTACTGCTCCCTTCCTGCGGGCGATAAGTACTGGCAAACAGGTTGTAGTCCAGCAAGATACCCGAAACTCCGGCATCCCATGTTTCAGGCGGCGCCCAGTTGTCGGAATGCCATGCCAGCCAGGCTTGTGGAATCGTGATGTTAAGTTGTTGGTTGGTCTGATCAAACGTAAAGTTGATTTCCGGCAGGCCGCTAAAATCGAAACACTGATTAACCTGCGGCAATGTCTGGCGGATTTTTTCTTTAAGGCCAAATTTACTCAACAGGGAATCATTGATACAAGGAATTGTTTTGTCGCTGGCTTTTTGCCAGCGAATAGTTTGCCCACTGCTGATTTGAATATTATTAACAACGACGCTAACAAAATAATCACCGGGAACGATAGCGCCTTTTTCATTGAGCAGAGAAATATCAACGCTATCGCGCATCGATTTATCAAGGACGTTAAGGTTAAACTCCACCGCTAAAGCAGAGGGAATAGCCATTGTCAGGCAGGATAAAACAGACAATCGGTAAATATTCACGGCATCCATACCTGGTAAATATTTGAAGAAAGGCGGCTAACTTGCCGCCGTAATACGTATAACCACAGAGGTTGTCATATATAGATTAATATATGACTACACGGTGATTATTTATAATCAAGAACATAGGTTGCGTTCGCGGTGACTTCACCAGAAGTCACAGGAGTACCGTTATCGATCTGCTCCATCCAGGCGAAGAAGTTCAGAGTTTGTTCTGTGGCTGTTGGTTCCAGCCCAATATCTGGACTTTCTGTACCCAGAGTGATGTTGGACTGGTCTTTGTTCATTATGCGCACGCCAACCCCTGTGGCTTCACCAGCACTGGTGTTGCTGAGCATCGGGGAGGCTCCCGTTGTTTTCGCTGAACTGTCAAAGGTTACCGAGACTTTTGAAACTGGCACTCCTGCACCGTTATTGGAGTTAGGCAGGTTACAGTTAATCAGATGAATATCGACAGGCGTCAATGCGCTGTGATGATCCTGGTTGATGCGGTTCGTGGTTACCTCACCAAGATTTACTTGTTTATCAAGGTCTTCCTGTTTAATTTCACAAGGCGCTTCAATAACTTCGCCCTTAAAGTGAATTTCACCAGAACCTTCATCAGCAGCATAAACAGGGGCAGAAATTAACAGAGATACGGCCAGCGCCGCCAGTGTTTTTTGTCCTTTAAACATAACGGAGTCCTTAGAGGAAATAGAAAAAAGGTATAGCGATACCAGAATAACTTATTTGAATATCAAATGTTTTTAGTTTTATTTAAAAATATTGTTAACGTTATTAAATACAAGTCTAATCAATTGACACGGTGAATTAATTGATTAATGAATAAGATGGAGGCTTATTAGAGATATTCCTCATTTTCATGAGGTTAAGAATTTTGCTATTTGGAGGGCGTAATAAAAAAACATTGGCCTGGTTACAAATTAAGCAATATTATTTTTTTACAATATCTATGTCGGTCCGATAATGGATTTTGTATTTACAATTTTTTGTGTTTAGGCATAAAAAAATAACCCGCCATAGAAAAGACGGGTTAGAAGGATTTATTGCCAGGTAATCAATGATTAACGCTTGATATCGCTTTTAAAGTCACGTTTTTCATACCCGGTGTAAAGCTGACGCGGACGGGCAATCTTCATGCCGTCACTGTGCATTTCGCTCCAGTGGGCTATCCAGCCAACGGTACGTGCCATTGCGAAAATGACGGTGAACATGGAAGACGGAATACCCATCGCTTTCAGGATGATACCAGAGTAGAAATCGACGTTCGGGTACAGTTTCTTCTCGATAAAGTACGGGTCGTTCAGCGCGATGTTTTCCAGCTCCATAGCCACTTCCAGCAGGTCATCTTTCGTGCCCAGCTCTTTCAGCACTTCATGGCAGGTTTCACGCATGACAGTCGCGCGCGGGTCATAGTTTTTGTACACGCGGTGACCGAAGCCCATCAGACGGAAAGAGTCATTTTTGTCTTTCGCACGACGAACAAATTCCGGAATGTGTTTAACCGAGCTGATTTCTTCCAGCATTTTCAGTGCAGCTTCGTTGGCGCCGCCGTGTGCTGGCCCCCACAGAGAGGCAATACCTGCCGCGATACAAGCAAACGGGTTCGCGCCCGAAGAACCTGCGGTACGTACGGTAGAAGTAGAGGCGTTCTGTTCGTGGTCAGCGTGCAGGATCAGAATGCGGTCCATAGCACGTTCCAGAATTGGATTGACTTCATACGGTTCGCACGGCGTGGAGAACATCATATGCAGGAAGTTACCGGCGTAGGAGAGGTCATTACGCGGGTAAACAAATGGCTGCCCGATGGAATATTTGTAGCACATTGCTGCCATGGTCGGCATTTTCGACAACAGGCGGAACGCGGCGATTTCACGATGGCGCGGGTTATTGACGTCCAGAGAGTCATGATAAAACGCCGCCAGCGCACCGGTAATACCGCACATTACCGCCATCGGATGCGAGTCACGACGGAAAGCGTGGAACAGACGGGTGATCTGTTCGTGGATCATGGTATGACGAGTTACTGTAGTTTTGAATTCGTCATACTGTTCCTGGGTTGGTTTTTCACCATTCAACAGGATGTAGCAAACTTCCAGGTAGTTAGAATCGGTTGCCAGCTGATCGATCGGGAAGCCACGATGCAGCAAAATACCTTCATCACCATCAATAAAAGTAATTTTAGATTCGCAGGATGCGGTTGAAGTGAAACCAGGGTCAAAGGTGAATACGCCTTTTGAACCAAGCGTACGGATATCGATAACATCTTGACCTAGCGTGCCTTTCAGCACATCCAGTTCAACAGCTGTGTTCCCATTGAGGGTGAGTTTTGCTTTTGTATCAGCCATTTAAGGTCTCCTTAGCGCCTTATTGCATAAGACTGCCGGAACTTAAATTTGCCTTCGCACATCAACCTGGCTTTACCCGTTTGTTATTTGGCTCGCCGCTCTGTGGAAGAGAGGAAACCTGGGTACAGAGCTCTGGGCGCTTGCAGGTAAAGAATTCATTGATGACGAATAAACGGCGAATCAAGCACTTAGCAATCCGAATTATTAAACCTGTCTATCACTAATAACTGTCTCGAATGTATTGGTCAATACTTCCACACTGTTACATAAGTTAATCTTCGGTGAAATAGTGACCCCATAACTTTTACGCATTATATGCTTTTCCTGGTAATGTTTGTAACAACTTTGTTGAATGATTGTCAAATGTGATGGTTAAAAATTAAATAAATGTTGTTATCGTGACCCAGATCACTGTTCCGGATAAAACCAGACAAACTATATGTAGGTTAATTGTAATGATTTTGTGAACAGCCTATACTGCCGCCAGGTCTCCGGAACACCCTGCAATCCCGAGCCACCCAGCGTTGTAACGTGTCGTTTTCGCATCTGGAAGCAGTGTTTTGCATGACGCGCAGTTATAGAAAGGACGCTGTCTGACCCGCAAGCAGACCGGAGGAAGGAAATCCCGACGTCTCCAGGTAACAGAAAGTTATCCTCTGTACCCGTAGTCCCCAGGGAATAATAAGAACAGCATGTGGGCGTTATTCATGATAAGAAATGTGAAAAAACAAAGACCTGTTAATCTGGACCTACAGACCATCCGGTTCCCCATCACGGCGATAGCGTCCATTCTTCATCGCGTTTCCGGTGTGATTACGTTTGTTGCAGTGGGCATCCTGCTGTGGCTTCTGGGTACCAGCCTCTCTTCCCCTGAAGGTTTCGAGCAAGCTTCCGCCATTATGGGCAGCTTCTTCGTGAAATTTATCATGTGGGGCATCCTTACCGCTCTGGCATATCACGTCGTCGTAGGTATTCGCCACATGATGATGGATTTTGGCTATCTGGAAGAAACATTCGAAGCGGGTAAACGCTCTGCCAAAGTCTCTTTTGTCATTACTGTCGTGCTTTCAATTCTTGCAGGAGTCCTCGTATGGTAAGCAACGCTTCCGCATTAGGACGCAATGGCGTACATGATTTCATCCTCGTTCGCGCTACTGCTCTCGTCCTGACGCTTTACATCATTTATATGGTCGGTTTTTTTGCTATCAGTGGCGAACTGACATATGACGTCTGGAGTGGTTTCTTTGCCTCTGCGTTCACTAAAGTCTTCACTCTGCTGGCACTGTTTTCCATTTTGATCCATGCCTGGATCGGCATGTGGCAGGTGTTGACCGACTACGTTAAACCATTGGCCGTGCGCCTGATTCTGCAACTGGTAATTGTCGTTGCACTGGTGGTTTACGTGATTTATGGATTCGTTGTGGTGTGGGGTGTGTGATGAAATTGCCAGTCAGAGAATTTGATGCAGTTGTGATTGGTGCCGGAGGCGCAGGTATGCGCGCGGCGCTACAAATTTCCCAGAGCGGCCAGACTTGTGCGCTGCTCTCTAAAGTTTTCCCGACCCGTTCCCATACCGTTTCTGCGCAGGGCGGCATTACCGTTGCGCTGGGTAATACCCATGAAGATAACTGGGAATGGCATATGTACGACACCGTAAAAGGGTCGGACTATATCGGTGACCAGGACGCGATTGAATATATGTGTAAAACCGGGCCGGAAGCGATTCTGGAACTCGAACACATGGGCCTGCCGTTCTCGCGCCTTGATGATGGTCGTATCTATCAACGTCCGTTTGGCGGCCAGTCGAAAAACTTCGGCGGCGAGCAGGCGGCACGTACTGCGGCGGCTGCCGACCGTACCGGTCACGCACTGCTGCACACGCTTTATCAGCAGAACCTGAAAAACCACACCACTATTTTCTCCGAATGGTATGCGCTGGATCTGGTGAAAAACGCCGATGGCGCGGTGGTCGGTTGTACCGCACTGTGCATCGAAACTGGTGAAGTGGTTTACTTTAAAGCTCGCGCGACTGTGCTGGCGACTGGCGGGGCAGGGCGTATTTATCAGTCCACCACCAACGCCCACATTAACACTGGCGACGGTGTCGGCATGGCTATCCGTGCAGGCGTACCGGTACAGGATATGGAAATGTGGCAGTTCCACCCGACCGGTATTGCCGGTGCGGGCGTACTGGTCACCGAAGGTTGCCGTGGTGAAGGCGGTTATCTGCTGAACAAACATGGCGAACGCTTTATGGAGCGTTATGCGCCGAACGCCAAAGACCTGGCGGGCCGTGACGTGGTGGCGCGTTCCATCATGATCGAAATCCGTGAAGGTCGTGGTTGTGATGGTCCGTGGGGGCCACACGCAAAACTGAAACTCGACCACCTGGGTAAAGAAGTTCTTGAATCCCGTCTGCCGGGCATCCTTGAACTCTCCCGCACCTTCGCTCACGTTGATCCGGTGAAAGAGCCGATTCCGGTAATCCCAACCTGTCACTACATGATGGGCGGTATTCCGACCAAAGTGACCGGTCAGGCGCTGACCGTGAACGAGAAAGGCGAAGATGTGGTGATCCCTGGGCTGTTCGCGGTAGGTGAAATTGCCTGCGTATCCGTACACGGCGCAAACCGTCTGGGCGGCAACTCGCTGCTGGACCTGGTGGTATTTGGTCGTGCGGCAGGTCTGCATCTGCAAGAGTCTATTGCCGAGCAGGGCGTACTGCGCGATGCCAGCGAGTCTGATGTTGAAGCGTCTCTCGATCGCCTAAACCGCTGGAACAACAACCGTAACGGTGAAGATCCGGTGGCGATTCGTAAAGCACTGCAAGAATGTATGCAGCATAACTTCTCGGTCTTCCGTGAAGGTGATGCGATGGCGAAAGGGCTTGAGCAGTTGAAAGTGATCCGCGAGCGTCTGAAAAATGCCCGTCTGGATGACACTTCCAGCGAGTTCAACACCCAGCGCGTTGAGTGCCTGGAACTGGATAACCTGATGGAAACGGCGTATGCAACGGCTGTTTCTGCCAACTTCCGTACCGAAAGCCGTGGCGCGCATAGCCGCTTCGACTTCCCGGATCGTGATGATGAAAACTGGCTGTGCCACTCCCTGTATCTGCCAGAGTCGGAATCCATGACGCGCCGAAGCGTCAACATGGAACCGAAACTGCGCCCGGCATTCCCGCCGAAGATTCGTACTTACTAATGCGGAGACAGGAAAATGAGACTCGAGTTTTCAATTTATCGCTATAACCCGGATGTTGATGATGCTCCGCGTATGCAGGATTACACCCTGGAAGCGGATGAAGGTCGCGACATGATGCTGCTGGATGCGCTTATCCAGTTGAAAGAGAAAGATCCCAGCCTGTCATTCCGCCGCTCCTGCCGTGAAGGGGTATGTGGTTCCGACGGTCTGAACATGAACGGTAAGAATGGTCTGGCCTGTATTACCCCAATTTCGGCACTCAACCAGCCGGGTAAGAAAATTGTAATTCGCCCGTTACCTGGTTTACCGGTTGTCCGCGATTTGGTGGTAGACATGGGACAATTCTATGCGCAATATGAGAAAATCAAACCTTACCTGTTGAATAATGGGCAAAATCCGCCAGCTCGTGAGCATTTGCAGATGCCTGAGCAGCGCGAAAAACTCGACGGGCTGTATGAATGTATTCTCTGCGCATGTTGTTCAACCTCTTGTCCGTCTTTCTGGTGGAATCCCGATAAGTTTATCGGCCCGGCAGGCTTGTTAGCGGCATATCGTTTCCTGATCGATAGCCGTGATACCGAGACTGACGAGCGCCTCGACGGTTTGAGTGATGCATTCAGTGTATTCCGCTGTCACAGCATCATGAACTGCGTCAGTGTATGTCCGAAAGGGCTGAACCCGACGCGCGCCATCGGCCATATCAAGTCGATGTTATTGCAGCGTAATGCATAAACCCCGGGCCTGATAAGACGCGCAAGCGTCGCATCAGGCAACCAGTGCCGGATGCGGCGTGAACGCCTTATCCGGCCTACAAAAGAAATGCAGGAAATCTTTAAAAACTGCCCCTGACACTAAGACAGTTTTTAAAGGTTCCTTAGCGGACGCAGAAAACACGACAAGTCCGCAACAAGTGAACCCCGGCACGCACATCTGATATGAAATGTGCGTGGTAGTATCCACGGCGAAGTAAGCATAAAAAAGATGCTTAAGGGATCACGATGCAGAACAGCGCTTTGAAAGCCTGGTTGGACTCTTCTTACCTCTCTGGCGCAAACCAGAGCTGGATAGAACAGCTCTATGAAGACTTCTTAACCGATCCTGACTCGGTTGACGCTAACTGGCGTTCGACGTTCCAGCAGTTACCTGGTACGGGAGTCAAACCGGATCAATTCCACTCTCAAACGCGTGAATATTTCCGCCGCCTGGCGAAAGACGCTTCACGTTACTCTTCAACGATCTCCGACCCTGACACTAATGTGAAGCAGGTTAAAGTCCTGCAGCTCATTAACGCATACCGCTTCCGTGGTCACCAGCATGCGAATCTCGATCCGCTGGGACTGTGGCAGCAAGATAAAGTGGCCGATCTGGATCCGTCTTTCCACGATCTGACCGAAGCAGACTTCCAGGAGACCTTCAACGTCGGTTCATTTGCCAGCGGCAAAGAAACCATGAAACTCGGCGAGTTGCTGGAAGCTCTCAAGCAAACCTACTGCGGCCCGATTGGCGCCGAGTATATGCACATTACCAGCACCGAAGAAAAACGCTGGATCCAACAGCGTATCGAGTCTGGTCGCGCGACTTTCAATAGCGAAGAGAAAAAACGCTTCTTAAGCGAACTGACCGCCGCTGAAGGCCTTGAACGTTACCTCGGCGCAAAATTCCCTGGCGCAAAACGCTTCTCGCTGGAAGGCGGTGACGCGTTAATCCCGATGCTTAAAGAGATGATCCGCCACGCGGGCAACAGCGGCACCCGCGAAGTGGTTCTCGGGATGGCGCACCGTGGTCGTCTGAACGTTCTGGTGAACGTGCTGGGTAAAAAACCGCAAGACTTGTTCGACGAGTTTGCCGGTAAACATAAAGAACACCTCGGCACGGGCGACGTGAAATACCATATGGGCTTCTCGTCTGACTTCCAGACCGATGGCGGCCTGGTGCACCTGGCGCTGGCGTTTAACCCGTCTCACCTTGAGATTGTAAGCCCGGTAGTTATCGGCTCTGTTCGCGCTCGTCTGGACAGACTTGATGAGCCAAGCAGCAACAAAGTGCTGCCAATCACCATTCATGGTGACGCCGCAGTAACCGGGCAGGGCGTGGTTCAGGAAACCCTGAACATGTCGAAAGCACGTGGTTATGAAGTTGGCGGTACGGTACGTATCGTTATCAACAACCAGGTTGGCTTCACCACCTCTAACCCGCTGGATGCTCGTTCTACGCCGTACTGTACTGATATCGGTAAGATGGTTCAGGCACCGATTTTCCACGTTAACGCGGACGATCCGGAAGCCGTTGCCTTTGTGACCCGTCTGGCGCTCGATTTCCGTAACACCTTTAAACGTGATGTTTTCATCGACCTGGTGTGCTACCGCCGTCACGGCCATAACGAAGCCGACGAGCCGAGCGCAACCCAGCCGCTGATGTATCAGAAAATCAAAAAACATCCAACGCCGCGCAAAATCTACGCTGACAAGCTGGAGCAGGAAAAAGTGGCGACGCTGGAAGATGCCACCGAGATGGTTAACCTGTACCGCGATGCGCTGGATGCTGGCGATTGCGTAGTGGCAGAGTGGCGTCCGATGAACATGCACTCTTTCACCTGGTCGCCGTACCTCAACCACGAATGGGACGAAGAGTACCCGAACAAAGTTGAGATGAAGCGCCTGCAGGAGCTGGCTAAACGCATCAGTACGGTGCCGGAAGCGGTTGAAATGCAGTCTCGCGTTGCCAAGATTTATGGCGATCGCCAGGCGATGGCTGCCGGTGAGAAACTGTTCGATTGGGGCGGCGCGGAAAACCTCGCTTACGCCACGCTGGTTGACGAAGGCATTCCGGTTCGCCTGTCGGGTGAAGACTCCGGTCGCGGTACCTTCTTCCACCGCCACGCGGTGATCCACAACCAGTCTAACGGTTCCACTTACACGCCGCTGCAACACATCCATAACGGGCAGGGCGCGTTCCGCGTCTGGGACTCCGTACTGTCTGAAGAAGCAGTGCTGGCGTTTGAATACGGTTATGCCACCGCAGAACCACGCACTCTGACTATCTGGGAAGCGCAGTTCGGTGACTTCGCCAACGGTGCGCAGGTGGTTATCGACCAGTTCATCTCCTCTGGCGAACAGAAATGGGGCCGGATGTGTGGTCTGGTGATGTTGCTGCCGCACGGTTACGAAGGGCAGGGGCCGGAGCACTCCTCCGCGCGTCTGGAACGTTATCTGCAACTTTGTGCTGAGCAAAACATGCAGGTGTGCGTACCGTCTACCCCGGCACAGGTTTACCACATGCTGCGTCGTCAGGCGCTGCGCGGGATGCGTCGTCCGCTGGTCGTGATGTCGCCGAAATCCCTGCTGCGTCATCCGCTGGCGGTTTCCAGCCTCGAAGAACTGGCGAACGGCACCTTCCTGCCCGCCATCGGTGAAATCGACGAGCTTGATCCGAAGGGCGTGAAGCGCGTAGTGATGTGTTCTGGTAAGGTTTATTACGACCTGCTGGAACAACGTCGTAAGAACAATCAACACGATGTCGCCATTGTGCGTATCGAGCAACTCTACCCGTTCCCGCATAAAGCGATGCAGGAAGTGTTGCAGCAGTTTGCTCACGTCAAGGATTTTGTCTGGTGCCAGGAAGAGCCGCTCAACCAGGGCGCATGGTACTGCAGCCAGCATCATTTCCGTGAAGTGATTCCGTTTGGGGCTTCTCTGCGTTATGCAGGCCGCCCGGCCTCCGCCTCTCCGGCGGTAGGGTATATGTCCGTTCACCAGAAACAGCAACAAGATCTGGTTAATGACGCGCTGAACGTCGAATAAATAAAGGATACACAATGAGTAGCGTAGATATTCTGGTCCCTGACCTGCCTGAATCCGTAGCCGATGCCACCGTCGCAACCTGGCATAAAAAACCCGGCGACGCAGTCGTACGTGATGAAGTGCTGGTAGAAATCGAAACTGACAAAGTGGTACTGGAAGTACCGGCATCAGCAGACGGCATTCTGGATGCGGTTCTGGAAGATGAAGGTACAACGGTAACGTCTCGTCAGATCCTTGGTCGCCTGCGTGAAGGCAACAGCGCGGGTAAAGAAACCAGCGCCAAATCAGAAGAGAAAGCGTCCACTCCGGCGCAACGCCAGCAGGCGTCTCTGGAAGAGCAAAACAACGATGCGTTAAGCCCGGCGATCCGTCGCCTGCTGGCTGAACACAACCTCGACGCCAGCGCCATTAAAGGCACCGGTGTGGGTGGTCGTCTGACCCGTGAAGATGTGGAAAAACATCTGGCGAAAGCCCCGGCGAAAGAGTCTGCTCCGGCCGCGGCTGCTCCGGCGGCACAACCGGCTCTGGCTGCACGTAGCGAAAAACGTGTCCCGATGACTCGCCTGCGTAAGCGTGTGGCAGAGCGTCTGCTGGAAGCGAAAAACTCCACCGCCATGCTGACCACGTTCAACGAAGTCAACATGAAGCCGATTATGGATCTGCGTAAGCAGTACGGTGAAGCGTTTGAAAAACGTCACGGCATCCGTCTGGGCTTTATGTCCTTCTACGTGAAAGCGGTGGTTGAAGCCCTGAAACGTTACCCGGAAGTGAATGCGTCTATCGACGGCGATGATGTGGTTTACCACAACTATTTCGACGTCAGCATGGCGGTTTCTACGCCGCGCGGCCTGGTGACGCCGGTACTGCGTGATGTCGATACCCTCGGCATGGCAGACATCGAGAAGAAAATCAAAGAGCTGGCAGTTAAAGGCCGTGACGGCAAGCTGACGGTTGAAGATCTGACCGGTGGTAACTTCACCATCACCAACGGTGGTGTGTTCGGTTCCCTGATGTCTACGCCGATCATCAACCCGCCGCAGAGCGCAATTCTGGGTATGCACGCTATCAAAGATCGTCCGATGGCGGTGAATGGTCAGGTTGAGATCCTGCCGATGATGTACCTGGCGCTGTCCTACGATCACCGTCTGATCGATGGTCGCGAATCCGTGGGCTTCCTGGTAACGATCAAAGAGTTGCTGGAAGATCCGACGCGTCTGCTGCTGGACGTGTAGTAGTTTAAGTTTCACCTGCACTGTAGACCGACGTGGATAGGGTGTCGGTCTACGGTTTAAAAGATAACGATTACTGAAGGATGGACAGAACACATGAACTTACATGAATATCAGGCAAAACAACTTTTTGCCCGCTATGGCTTACCAGCACCGGTGGGTTATGCCTGTACTACTCCGCGCGAAGCAGAAGAAGCCGCTTCAAAAATCGGTGCCGGTCCGTGGGTAGTGAAATGTCAGGTTCACGCTGGTGGCCGCGGTAAAGCGGGCGGTGTGAAAGTTGTAAACAGCAAAGAAGACATCCGTGCTTTTGCAGAAAACTGGCTGGGCAAGCGTCTGGTAACGTATCAAACAGATGCTAATGGCCAACCGGTTAACCAGATTCTGGTTGAAGCAGCGACCGACATCGCTAAAGAGCTGTATCTCGGTGCCGTTGTAGATCGTAGTTCCCGTCGCGTGGTCTTTATGGCCTCCACCGAAGGCGGCGTGGAAATCGAAAAAGTGGCGGAAGAAACTCCGCACCTGATCCACAAAGTTGCGCTTGATCCGCTGACTGGCCCGATGCCGTATCAGGGACGCGAGCTGGCGTTCAAACTGGGTCTGGAAGGTAAACTGGTTCAGCAGTTCACCAAAATCTTCATGGGTCTGGCGACCATTTTCCTGGAGCGCGACCTGGCGCTGATCGAAATCAACCCGCTGGTCATCACCAAACAGGGCGATCTGATTTGCCTCGACGGCAAACTGGGCGCTGACGGCAACGCACTGTTCCGCCAGCCTGATCTGCGCGAAATGCGCGACCAGTCGCAGGAAGATCCGCGTGAAGCACAGGCTGCACAGTGGGAACTGAACTACGTTGCGCTGGACGGTAACATCGGTTGTATGGTTAACGGCGCAGGTCTGGCGATGGGTACGATGGACATCGTTAAACTGCACGGCGGCGAACCGGCTAACTTCCTGGACGTTGGCGGCGGCGCAACCAAAGAACGTGTAACCGAAGCGTTCAAAATCATCCTCTCTGACGACAAAGTGAAAGCCGTTCTGGTTAACATCTTCGGCGGTATCGTTCGTTGCGACCTGATCGCTGACGGTATCATCGGCGCGGTAGCGGAAGTGGGTGTTAACGTACCGGTCGTGGTACGTCTGGAAGGTAACAACGCCGAACTGGGCGCGAAGAAACTGGCTGACAGCGGCCTGAATATTATTGCAGCAAAAGGTCTGACGGATGCAGCTCAGCAGGTTGTTGCCGCAGTGGAGGGGAAATAATGTCCATTTTAATTGATAAAAACACCAAGGTTATCTGCCAGGGCTTTACCGGTAGCCAGGGGACTTTCCACTCTGAGCAGGCCATTGCATACGGCACCAAAATGGTTGGCGGTGTAACTCCAGGTAAAGGCGGCACCACCCACCTCGGCCTGCCGGTGTTCAACACCGTGCGTGAAGCCGTTGCTGCTACTGGCGCTACCGCTTCTGTTATCTACGTACCAGCACCTTTCTGCAAAGACTCCATTCTGGAAGCCATCGACGCAGGCATCAAACTGATTATCACCATCACTGAAGGCATCCCAACGCTGGATATGCTGACCGTGAAAGTGAAGCTGGATGAAGCAGGCGTTCGTATGATCGGCCCGAACTGTCCGGGCGTAATCACTCCGGGTGAATGCAAAATCGGTATCCAACCGGGTCACATTCACAAACCGGGTAAAGTGGGTATCGTTTCCCGTTCCGGTACACTGACCTATGAAGCGGTTAAACAGACCACGGATTACGGTTTCGGTCAGTCGACCTGTGTCGGTATCGGCGGCGACCCGATCCCTGGCTCTAACTTTATCGACATTCTCGAAATGTTCGAAAAAGATCCGCAGACCGAAGCGATCGTGATGATCGGTGAGATCGGCGGTAGCGCTGAAGAAGAAGCAGCTGCGTACATCAAAGAGCACGTTACCAAGCCAGTTGTGGGTTACATCGCTGGTGTGACTGCGCCGAAAGGCAAACGTATGGGTCACGCAGGTGCGATCATTGCCGGTGGTAAAGGGACTGCGGATGAGAAATTCGCGGCTCTGGAAGCCGCAGGCGTGAAAACCGTTCGCAGCCTGGCGGATATCGGTGAAGCACTGAAAACTGTTCTGAAATAAATATCTGTAATAAGAAATAGCCCTCGCCGCTTCCCTCTACAGGAATGGCGAAGGGCTGTCGGTTTCGACATGGTTGGCCATCGTATGATGGCCTTTTTTGTTGTGTGTCGGGCGCTAATCTGAAAAGTTTGCCCACTGCTTTTTTTCCCCATCCTCTGCGCAATAATGCCCGGCGAAATATCTCCTCTCCGTTCTGTAAAAGGATTTATACATGAAGAAAATTGTTCTGCCGGTTGCTCTGGCCCTGATGGGTATAAATGCGGACGTTTATGCGGCCGATGTAAAGATCGATATTTTAAGTGCGACAGTGAAAGATAAACGCATTGAGGGGGCATCGGTGACGCTGCAACGCAATGGCGCACAATCTGTTTCTGGCACCACAGATGCCTCGGGCAGCATTAATCTGGGCTCTTCCTTTGCCGATGATCAAGATGCTTTGCTAATCGTCAAAAAAGAGGGTTATTCCAATCTGGTGGTCAAATGCCCGTGTGCGGGCATGACTTATGCTATTAGTCCGGTAATGACTAATCTGGATGGCATGCGTGTAGTATTGAGCTGGGGGGACAGGCCTTTTGATCTTGATTCGCATTTGATCTTCCCTGGCGGACATATCTATTTTGATAGTAAAGGGGGGACTGATGCCAATCTGGATGTTGATGATACGGATAGCTATGGACCAGAAACTATCACCATCAGCAAAAAGCATTTTGGCGAAAGTTACATCTATGCCGTGCAGGACTATAGCAATAAAGGGTTGCCCAACAGTAATTATCTCTCTGCCAGTAATGCAAAAGTGTTTGTCTATGTAGGGAGCTCCCTGGTGCGTAGCTATAGTGTCCCAGCTGGAGAACGAGGGAACATCTGGACCGTGTTTAAACTCAATCCAAACGGCGAGTTTGAAGATATCAACTCTGTGACCAGTGCCAATTTTAACGACACCACATTAGGCGTCAGGGATCTAGCCACTGTGATAATGCCTGCGACGGGCTCTTCAACTCCGGCTTCACCTGCGATGCAAAACAGTGGAGATTCTCAACTGGCAAGAAAATATAATCGCGAAGGTGAAGCTGTCTATAAAACCGGTCAACTTGAGCAAGCCATTCAACTCTTCCAACAGGCAACAGAATTAGACGGCAATTACGGTCAGGCATTTAGTAACCTGGGTCTGGCTTATCAGAAAAATGGCAACATAGCGGAAGCGATTTGGGCAAATCGTAAAGCGATCTCGTTAGCCAGTGGAGCAAATGCGGCGACAACGCGCGCTAACTCCTATTATAACATTGCCAAAATTTATGAAACTGCTGGACAGAACGCCGATGCATTGCAGCATTATCAACTCGCTTATGCGGAAAAAAATAAGCCCTCTTATGAAGAGGCTATCGCACGGGTAAAAGCGAAAATGTAGCGGTTAGCAAACAGGAGGCTATGTGGTGTTAGCCTCCTTACCCCCAGGCCCGCCGGAATATAGTAATCATCGTTTTTAACATTCAACGTCCAGATCCCGCTTGAGCGTAAAAACCAGCCTTTAGACATTTTATAAATGATGAAGGGCTGAAAAGTGGTTGATGCCACCGACTCACGATCGTTATCGCCAGCAAAGCTTTTTTGCCATTGCACCAGACCCACCTTCAACCATTTTGGCGACCAATCAACCGCTACCGCCGCCAGGCCTGTTTGCCACTTTCCCGTGCCTAATTCCTCGCTTGCCGCACTGTGGGCTGTAATCAATGGCCCAATGCCCAACCAGATACTTATATATCCGATTGGGTTTTGTTAATTGCGTTACCCCTTAAACGTTAACCACGGTCGAAATCTGACCGCTGGCTGAATTAATCCGGCTTCTTGTTGGGCTTCGATAACCGGACCAATATCTTTATAAGCAGCTGGCGCTTCTTCAAGACGTCGTTCTTCGCGCAATGTGACGCATTGCCACGGCAGCGTTGACTCTTCAGTCGCGCGTGAGCGCATGGTCTGCCGACGCTGGCTGCGTCCTGCTCCGTGACTGCATGACCACAGCCACTGCGGGTTGCCGCAACCGACCGCAAGCCACGAATAATCGACCATTGATCCGGGGATTAACGCCAGATCGCCGGCGCGTGCCGGCGTTGCGCCTTTGCGATGAATATTCATTTCATGCTCGCGAAGGATGATGTTATGCGGCACATCCACCACCAGATGTGAATCATCCTGATGGAATAAATCGGCAAAACATACGCGAACCATTTCCGCAATGGTCACGCGATTTAACCACGCGTAACGCGCCGCCATTCCCATAGCCTGCAGGTATTCCTCCGCCAGCTCACCGCCCAGAGCATATAATCCGCTTTGTGGATGTTTATGCCCGGCGGGCCAGGCTGCACGGGCGCGATCCATCCAGCGTCGTCCGACGTAAAAGCCGACATCTCGCGATCCGCTATGGATCATCACCACGATATCGCCCATTTTCAGCCCTTGTTGCCAGGCCACATGGCGATCGACCACGCTATCAACCACCTGAAGTTCAATAAAATGATTACCTGAACCCGGCGTACCAAGACAAGGATCGCGGAGTAATGCGCGGTCCGTTGCCAGCAGGGCGGGTGGGGCATAACGCGAATGACTGTTATGCTCGTTCAGCCCAATGCAGCGATCAATCTCTTGCATCATCCGGGGGATATTCGTGCGTGTCCAGAGACCCGCTGATGGTAAGGCCGACACACAATTTGCCGGTCCGCCATCAAAAAGCGCGGTGAACGCTCGTGCGGATAACGGAACATCGCGCTCATTTTGCAGTAGCACTTGTGTTAACCGCTGAGTGATGACGTCTTTATGCGCTTCGGCTTGCTCAAGTGTTAATCCAGTCGTCAGCAGTCGCATGCCACAAGAAATATCGGTGCCGATGGCGGCGGGAATGACTAAATCCGGCGTTGAGGCCACCACAGCGCCAACGGGGACGCCATTGCCGGGGTGAAAATCTGGCGTCGCGCACGTCTGGCGTACATAACCTGGATGATCTGGTAGCTTCACTTCTGCAAAATCAAGAAGTTGTGTCACTGCTTTTTCTTCTAGCGGCAGTTCGTCCGGCAGCAGTACGTGGGCTCTGGCTCCTGATGGACGAGATAATGAAACAATATTGTTGGCGCGGGAAAGTTGGATCCCTTTGCGCAGAAAGGCTTTATCAAGCCTCGAAAGATGATGCATAACGCTGTCCTGAAATATAGACGTTAATCAACCCCCTGTATTGCGAGGGTAATTTTGTCTTTCCGGTCAGCAGCCAGCAAAAGGGAAAGAAAACGCGCGTAGTGTATTCAGCAATGATGATGAATACAAGATAAAAATACCGATTGCCAAAGAGGGTTGTTGTTATAAAGGATGTGAATCATCGACACTGGATTGTAAAATATGAAAAATGATAACTCCCGGGATATATATTTTAAGAGTTATTTTTACGCCTGTTCTTATGGCGGTAACTATCCATTGCTTGCCGTTTTTTAATTATCAAAGTGGGATAAAAACAAATGGATTATTAATGATAATAAAACATATCGTTATGACGAGCAATGAAGATCTTATTTTAAATATCATTGTGTTATGCGTGCTGTATGGTGTCGGGTTACCTGTTGTTACGCTAATGTCTGGTTGTTATTAACGCATTTCTCCGGATAATTAAATTACAGACATCTTGCAATCTCATCATATTCATATGTTCAAATGAGAAAATATTTTGCCAACAATATCACTTTTTCCAAAAGTTAAATTAAGCATATTGAAATCGCATACAAAGCGTTGGCAGTTTTTTTGAATTTACATTCAGGGTGAATATTCCATAACAAATGAAATTCACCAAGTGAATTGATAATGCGAAATTATAAACGGAGATTATATAAACCGTTTCTGTATTCCTTCGCTCGTTTTTTCTGGGCGATGACAGCATTTAATTTTATCCAGTAACAGGAGAAGATTCATGAGTAAGCCTTCAGACCCTCGTATTGATACCAGTCGCGTCATCCATGCGCCACAAGGAACTCAACTGCATTGCAAAAACTGGCAGATCGAAGCTGCCTATCGGATGTTGCAGAACAACCTTGATCCCGACGTAGCCGAAAATCCACAGCATCTGGTGGTATACGGTGGCATTGGCCGCGCGGCGCGTAACTGGGAATGTTTCGACCAGATCCTCGAATCGCTCAAAAATCTCGAGCCTGATGAGTCGCTGTTGGTACAGTCCGGTAAACCCGTAGGCGTGTTTAAAACCCATACTGACGCGCCCCGCGTGCTGATTGCCAACTCTAACCTGGTGCCGCAATGGGCCAACTGGGATCACTTCAATGAACTGGATCGCAAAGGTCTGTTCATGTACGGCCAGATGACCGCGGGCTCGTGGATCTACATCGGTAGTCAGGGCATTGTGCAGGGAACGTTCGAAACTTTTGTCGAAGCAGGTCGCCAGCACTACAACAATTCGCTAAGTGGAAAATGGATCCTGACCGCGGGGCTCGGTGGTATGGGCGGTGCACAACCGCTGGCGGCGACTCTGGCGGGAGCTTGTTCATTAAATATCGAGTGCCAGCAAAGTAGCATCGACTTCCGTCTGCGTACCCGTTATGTCGATAAACAAGCGAAAGATCTTGATGATGCACTGGCGCTGATTAAATACCACACCGAACGCAAAGAAGCCGTTTCTATCGCGCTGCTGGGCAATGCAGCGGAAATTGTTCCTGAGTTGGTGAAACGTGCGCATCAGGGAGCTATCAAACCGGATCTGGTGACCGACCAGACCTCCGCTCACGATCTGGTCTATGGTTACCTGCCAATGGGCTGGAGCGTAGAACAATGGCGTGCTGCACAGCAGGATCCACAACAGCACGCCAGACTGCAAAAAGAAGCGGCACAGAGTTGCGTGGCGCATGTTCAGGGGATGCTGGACTTCCAGGCGATGGGGATCCCGGTTGTCGATTATGGTAACAACATCCGCCAGGTGGCTTTCAACGAAGGTCTGCAAAATGCCTTCGATTTCCCGGGTTTCGTTCCTGCTTACATTCGTCCCATGTTTTGTGAAGGTAAAGGCCCGTTCCGTTGGGTGGCACTGTCTGGTGACCCGGAAGATATCTATAAAACCGATGCCAAAATTAAAGAACTATTCCCCAATAACGTACTGACCCATCGCTGGCTGGATATGGCGCGTGAGCGTATCGCCTTCCAGGGGCTTCCTTCACGTATTTGCTGGCTGGGGCTTGGTGAGCGTCACCTGGCGGGGCTGGCATTCAACGAAATGGTGCGCAACGGTGAACTAAAAGCACCGATTGTGATTGGTCGCGATCATCTTGATACCGGTTCTGTCGCCAGCCCGAACCGCGAAACTGAAAGCATGCTCGATGGCAGTGATGCGGTTTCTGACTGGCCGTTGCTCAATGGTCTGCTCAATACCGCAGGTGGCGCAACGTGGGTGTCTCTGCATCATGGCGGCGGCGTCGGGATGGGGTATTCACAACACGCCGGGATGGTTATTGTTGCCGACGGTAGCGAAGAAGCCGAAAAACGTCTGGCGCGTGTGCTGGTGAATGACTGTGCTTCCGGGGTTATGCGTCATGCGGATGCGGGTTATGAGGCGGCAATTGAATGTGCCAAAAATTATGGTCTGAAATTGCCGATGATTCGCTAAATATTAACGCTGTTATTTAATATTTGCGCTAATACAGGCGGGAAGTCATCCGCCTGTATAACAATAATTATCAAAAATATTCATTACATCGTCGAGAGAAATATCTCTCGACCCTCTATTGCTGTTTCAAAAAATGACCTCTCATTTTGCAGGAGACTTTTTCATGGAATCAAGCAGCCCTATCCGCAGTAAAAAACCAGTATTAGAATCAAATACGATTAACGCCGTTCCTGAGTCCGCTCGCCACGGCGCGCCCTCCAGCCAGTTTACTTTGTGGCTAAGTGCTAACTTACAAATTACCGCCGTGGTGGACGGCGCGTTAGCGATTATTTTTGGCTCTGAAGCCATGTCAGCAATTATTGGTTTATTAATCGGTAATATTATCGGCGGCGCGGTTATGGCATTGCACTCGTCACAGGGGGCAAAGCTGGGATTACCACAGATGATCTCCAGTCGTATCCGCTTTGGCGTAAAAGGAGCGGCGCTACCGTTACTGATGGTGATTATTATGTATCTCGGATTTGCCGCGACGGGTACGGTATTATCCGGTCAGGCGATTAACCGGATATTTGGTTTTGAGTCAGCATCGACCGGAATTATTATTTTTGGCATGCTTACCGCGATGATCGCATTGGTCGGTTATAAACTTATTCACGTCGTTGGCCGTGTTGCAGGGATATTAAGTATTCTGGGGTTTATTTACCTGGCCACTCAACTTAGCGGTCACTACGATGTGGCTGCGGCATTTGGTCAAAAGCCATTTAGCTTATCGGTGTTTTTATTAACGATTGCACTCTCAGCCGGATGGCAATTAACGTTTGCACCTTACGCCTCTGATTATTCCCGCTATTTACCCTCTGATACACCAGCAAAATCAATCTTCTTTGCCACCTTTCTGGGTACCACGCTTGGCGCGCAATGTGCCATGACTTTTGGCGTTATTGTTGCTGCTTGCGGTGCTAACTTCCTGAAAGATCAGGTTGGTTTTATGGGCGATTTGGCCGGACCAACGTTTGCCATTCTGATTTATACGGTGATTGTTTGCGGCAAACTGACGGTTAACTGTTTGAATGCCTACGGCGGCTTTATGTCGATTCTGGCGACCGTCAGCGCCTTTAACAATCGCAGCCAGGTTTCACAGCGTGTTCGTGCTGCTTACGTTGTAGGTTTCGTGCTGTTGTCGATGGTCGTCGCGCTGGCGGCAAGCGCAGACTTTTTGAATAATTTCAAAAACTTCGTTCTGCTGCTGTTGACGGTATTTGTGCCGTGGAGCGCCATCAATCTCATCGACTACTACTTCATCTCACAAGGTAAAACCGATATTCCGGCACTTTATACCCCGGAGGGTCGCTATGGCGCGTATAACAAAACCGCGTTGGTTTGCTACGGAATTGGTGTGCTGGTGCAGATCCCCTTCCTGAATCAAAAACTGTATCAGGGACCCATTTCTGTACTGATGGGCAGGGCGGATATTTCCTGGATTATCGGCTTGTTAATGACTGCCGTTATTTATTACCCGTGGGCAAAACGTACTACCAGCGTTCCTGCCCAGACTATTTATCCCGAGTCGTAATATGGAACCAATGCTGATATCTGCAATGGATAAGCCCTTGCAACCGTGGCGCAACGGCGGGGGTTTTACGCGACAACTGCATGCCTGGCCTGATGATGAAAACTGGCTGTTACGCATCAGTATGGCCAATGTCAGCCAGGACGGTCCTTTTTCGGCGTGGCCTGGCGTGGTTCGTGGCCTCGCCATTCTCGATGGGGAAGGGGTGAGGCTGACGTTTGCCGATTCGATAATCAACCTGCAACGTCACGATCCCGCCTTAATTTTTCCCGGAGAAGTCATGCCAGATTGCCAGCTGCTGGGCGGTGCAGTTCGCGATCTCAATGTCATGGCGCGGGAAGGCGATACGGGGATGTTGCGGGTGCAAAGTGCCGTTGACTGGCTTCCTCCGTCACTTGCGCAAGCGGGCCTGTTCACGCTGTGTGAAGGGGAGTGGATAAGCGGCGAGAAAAGGGTGTTTGTCGCGGCAAATATGTTGTTATGGCTGGTTGCGCCTGATGGCAAGCCCTGGCGTTTCGTACCACGGAAAAAAGTCTCCGTCGGTGAGCTGGCGGGCTGGTGGCTTTATTATCTACGAGGGGAAAAATCCTTATGAGTGCATTAACGCTCTGGCGAAATACCACGCTGGCGACGCTTTCCGCTAACGATTGGGGAGTGATTGAAAATGGTGCATTAATCAGCCGTGGCGACACTATTGTCTGGCTTGGCAAGGCCACGCAGATCCCTCGCGAACTGACGGCTGACATTACAGAGGAACACGACCTGCAGGGTAAGTTGCTGACCCCCGGTCTGGTGGATTGCCATACGCATCTGGTGTATGGCGGCCAGCGGGCGAATGAGTTTGAGATGCGGCTGCAAGGCGTGGCTTATGAAGATATCGCCAAAGCGGGCGGCGGGATCTTATCTACCGTCAATGCCACGCGGGCGGCCAGCGAAACACAACTGTTTGAACTGGCGGCGCAGCGACTACAAAACTGGTTGCGTGAAGGCGTCAGTACGCTGGAAATAAAATCCGGTTATGGCTTGACGCTGGAAGATGAAGCGCGCTGTTTGTGCGTTATCCGCCGCTTACAGGAATCTACAGGATTACGTATTCAGTCTACGTTTCTTGGGGCGCACAGCTTGCCGCCAGAGTTTGCCGGGCGCAGTGATGATTACATTACGGCGCTTTGCGATTGGATGGGCGTCTTACATGAACAGGGGCTGATTGATGCGGTTGACGCTTTTTGTGAAAACATCGCCTTTAGCCCAGACCAGGTACGGCGCGTTTTCAGTAAAGCGCAACACTATGGATTGCCTGTAAAACTGCATGCCGAACAGCTTTCTGACCAGCAAGGCGCGGCGCTGGCGGCGGCGTTTTCTGCACTCTCCTGCGATCATCTGGAATACCTTAGCGAGTCGGGGATCGCCGCCATGAAAGCAGCTGGAACAGTGGCGGTACTGCTCCCCGGTGCTTATTACTTCCTGCGCGAAACCCATCTGCCGCCGATTGCCGCTTTGCGGGCAGCGGGCGTGCCGATTGCAATCTCCACAGATCATAACCCCGGAACGTCTCCCAATATGTCATTGCCATTGATGATCAATATGGCCTGTACGCTGTTTCGCATGACGCCGCTGGAAGCCGTTCAGGGCGTTACACGTCATGCGGCAAAGGCACTTGGACTTATTGACCGGGGTGAACTTGCACCGGGATTACGGGCGGATATGGCGGTCTGGGATCTTAACCATCCACGTGAACTGGCTTACTGGTTTGGGCATCAGCCTTGCCAGGGGCTTATTGTCGGCGGAAAAAGGAGTTGGTAATGAAGCAAACATTATTGCCGTGGAGTGGGCGTGTTGACTCGCAGGAAATCGGCATCAGCACTCGCTGGCATCAGCATGTGCAACCGTTTAGTGAACAAAGCCACGGCGGTTGTACGCTGATTGGTTTTGCCGTTGATGACGGGGTGCAACGTAATGGTGGGCGAGCGGGTGCAGCAGGCGGACCGGGCGCGTTGCGCAGCATGTTGGGAAATATGCCGGTGCTCTTTGAAGGCGCTATTTTCGATATGGGCGATGTACAAAGCGAGGACCACGCGCTGGAGTCCGCACAAAATCGTCTGGCGGCCAACGTATCTACAGCCATTGCGTGCGGCAGTTTACCGGTGGTTCTGGGTGGCGGTCATGAAGTGGCGTGGGGAACATTTCAGGGGATTATGCAGTCGCGTCCTGATATTCAGCGGTTACTGATTGTGAACCTTGATGCGCATTTTGATTTACGGATGGCGGAAAAAGCCAATTCAGGTACGCCGTTTCGTCAGATGCAAGAGTGGAACGCGCAGCATGGCAAACCGTTTAATTATCGCGTGCTGGGAATAAGTCGTTTTGCCAATACTCAGGCGTTATTTGATCGCGCTGATTGTCTCGGTGTGCGTTATTGGCTGGACGAATCTCTGCAATTTGAACGTGGTTTGCATGAGGTGGCTAATGCGCTCTCGGCAGATATTCAGGCATGTGACGCCATTTATTTAACGATTTGTCTCGATGTTTTACCTGGTTATCAGGCGCCCGGCGTTTCTGCGCCATCACCGTTAGGCGTGCCGTTAAATATTACTGAAGCCATTGTGAATTTAATCGCCGGTAGCGAGAAGTTGATTGCGGCGGATATTGCCGAACTTAACCCGGACCTGGATCGCGATAATTTAACCGCGAAAGTTGCCGCTCGCCTGGTGACCAGTATTGTCCGGCGGGGGAAAACAGATAGAACAAATTAAAACGTTGTCGCAGTAACCCGTTGTTAAACTCATCATGATAAGGAAACACAATGAAAGGATTGATACGAAGAGTCACTGTCACCGTTGTGCTCTGGAGCGTTTGCTCCATCGCGATGGCGAAATCAACCATTACTCTGGATGGCGAACATCTTTCCATTGACCAGGCCTGGTCAATTGCGTTAGGTGATAACGACGTCAAAATCGCGCCGAAAGCTCTGGACAGAATGGAAAAAAGTTATGATCTGGTGATGACCGCCGCACATTCTGGAACACCCGTTTATGGTTTAACCGTAGGCGTGGGGCTAAATAAAGACCAGCCGATATTTGATGCCAAAGGAAATTTAACGCCTGAGGTGATTGACGCGTCGAAAAAATTTAATGCTGCCGCGCTGCGCGCCCATTCTGCGGGCGTTGGTCCGATGTTACCGGATTATCTGGCACGCCTTTCAATGGTATTACGTTTAAATACCATGCTGCATGGGCAAACCGGCGCGCAGCCTTATATTGCCGAGTTGTATGCCGAATTTATTAATCGCGGCGTTACACCGTTAATTCCGGCGCGGGGAAGCATCGGCGCAGCGGATATTATGCTCGCTTCGCACGTTGGTCTGGTGATGATGGGGGAATGGAAAGCCCGAGTAAATGGCGTGCAAATGAGCGGTGGTGACGCGCTGGCGAAAGTGGGACTTAAGCCACTGGTGCCGCAGGGTAAAGATATGCTGGCGATTTTGTCGAACAACAGCGTCGGGACAGCCTACGCTATCGAAGCAGTTCGTTCGGCACGTCAGTTGCTGAATGTCAGCCCGGTGGTTTTCGCTATGAGTCTGGAAGCGTTGAATGGTAACGTCGCACCAGTACTGCCGCAGTCAATTGCCGTGCGTCCTTTCCCGCAGTTGGCTGACTCTGCAAAAGAGATTCGCGATGCGTTAAACGGTTCATATTTATGGCATAAAGATGACAAACGTGCATTGCAAGATCCGTTATCGTTCAGAACTACGGTATATACCATTGCTGAATCAGTACGTGCTTTGCATGATGCTGAAGAGGTCATAACCGTACAAATCAACAGTTCCGATGACAACCCAGCAACGGTGCTGAATGCAGACAAGGCGTATCAGGACTCCAGTCAGGTCGCGCAATATTTTGTTAAAGATGGCGCAGTCAGCGGCGGGATCTTCCCGACGGCGAACTTCGAATCGTTACCTGTTGCGCTTGCCACTCAGCGTCTGACCGTGGCGCTGGTACATGTTTCGCATAACAGTATGCGTCGCTCGCTGCACCTGGAAGATGAGCACTTTACCGGTTTAACGCGCTTCCTGTCGGCACCCGGTAATAAAGGTCACGGCTTCGGTTCGCTGCATATTCCGTTTGTCGCGCTGCATGCGGAAAACGTCGATCTCGCCAATCCTGTTTCTTTCGATATTCAACCGGTTGCCGGAGGTATAGAAGATACCGGCGCCAATAATGACCACGCGGCCAGAAGATTGAAACAGGTTGTCGATAATCTGAACGTGATTTATGGCATTGAACTGATGCATTCCGCACAGGCTCTCGATTTACGGTTGCAGGCCGATCCGCAACTGGCATTAGGAAAATCCACCAAAGCAATGTTTACCGAATACAGAAAAGTCGTGCCTTTTGTCGACCAGGATCGGGTCTTTACCCCAGATATTGCAGCTTCGCAAAAATTCTTAGAAGGATATGCTATAAATCAAAAATAAAATTTTTGTTGATTGTTTATCATAATATCCATAGATATGATAATTGCTATCAATTTAATAATCTTCACTTAACTTGAATCATAATAATCCGAAGGGCGCTTTGCTTTTCGGATTATTATTATCTGATTGAGACAATTGTCACGCCGGGCTTGCTGGGTTATAAATATCGATCATGATTTTTATAAAATATCTATTGCTGCTTTGGTTGCCATTACTTAGCAATAAGTAATGGTTTTTTGATAGTTTAAACTATTTTTAAGGGACGGCATTATGAGAGGAAAAATACCCAAAACGGAACTGTTGGTAACTTTTGAGGTAGTCGCACGCCATGAAAGTTATACCAGAGCGGCAGAGGAGTTAGCATTAACCCAAAGCGCAGTATTCAGGCAAGTTAGCGCACTGGAAGATTTTTTACATATATCATTATTTGCGCATTCTAAAAAAAGAATATTTCTTAATGATGCCGGAAAGCATTATCTGGGAATTGTTAAAGAAACATTGAATAAGCTTGAACGTGACACGAATACTATCATGACCTGGCAGCCTACGGTTCAGGTTATTGAGCTTGCTGTCAATCCTACTTTCAGCACGCACTGGTTGATCCCCAATTTACGTGAGTTCAATAAATTGTATCCCGATATTATTGTCAATATTCACTCATTAGCTAATAACGGGGATTTTCTTAATCGGGAATACGATGCCGTCATTATGCGCGAAAATTTCTGTGCGCCCTGGTCGGAGGTAGAATATCTCTTTGAGGAAGAGATCCTGCCGGTATGCAGCGGCAGTTTACTTTCACTTCCTGACCAAAAACTGTCTGTTGCAGAGCTATTAAGTGAGCTACCATTGCTGCATCAAAGCACCCGTATTACTGGTTGGGAAGAGTGGTTTGCATTGTCTGGCGTTAGTAATCCGTTGGTGAATAACGGGCCACGTTTTGATTTACTTTCAATGCTGATTGCCGCCGTGCGATCTAATCTCGGTGTGGCGCTCCTGCCCCGGTTTGCAATTCAACACGATTTAGATAGCGGTGACATGGTGATTCCGTGTGATGTGCCTATTCGTACCGGCAATCGCTTTATTATGACGTGGCGGGAAGAGAAGGCTGATTATCCGCACTTGCAACTCTTTCGTGAGTGGTTGCTGGCAAAATCGGTCGTACCGGAGGAGATGTAAAACCTGCGCCTGGCGAGATGCCAGGCGCAGTCATTACCAGTCGATACCAGGCTGTGCCTGAATACCGTTATCAAAAGCATGCTTGACGGGGCGGATTTCGCTTACCGTATCCGCCATTTTTACTATCTCACTATGGCAGCCGCGTCCGGTGACAATGACGTTTTGCTGCGCCGGGCGATTTTGTAGCGAAGCGATCACTTCTTCGGTATCCAGATAATGGTAAGCCAGCATGTAGGTCAGCTCATCGAGCACCACTAAATCGTAACGGTCATCAGCCAGCATCCGCTTGCATTCAGACCAGACCTCTTTCGCCGCGTCGATATCCGCTTGCCGATTCTGTGTCTCCCAGGTAAAACCTGTTCCCATAATATGAAATTCAACGCCCAGTGGATGGAGAAGGTTATATTCGCCGTTGTCCCACTGTCCCTTGATGAACTGCGCAACGCCAACCGTTTTGCCATGACCTACGGCGCGCGTCACGGTACCAAAAGCGGCGGTGGATTTTCCTTTTCCGTTACCAGTGAAAACAATCAATATTCCTTTTTTCTCCGTCGCCGCCGCGATGCGTGTGTCGACCTGTTCTTTCAGTTTCTGCTGGCGCTGAATATGTCGTTCAGTTGAAATCCGCGCTTCCATTCACTTTCCTTAATGCCCGGCGGGGCAATTGGCGCAACGGTGTTGCTGCTCAAACTGACTAAAGAAATTATTGCCTTTATCATCCACCAGAATGAACGCGGGCAAGTTTTCAACCTCCATCATCCACACAGCTTCCATGCCCAACTCCGGATATTCCAGGCAATGCAGGCTTTTGACATATTCTTGTGCCAGTAACGCCGCCGCACCGCCGATACTTCCCAGATTAAAGCCGCCATGTTTGTGACAGGCATCGGTAACCTGCTGGCTGCGGTTGCCTTTCGATAACATCACCAGACTGCCGCCAGCCGCCTGGAAGGCGTCGACATAACCGTCCATTCGACCGCCCGTGGTGGGCCCAAGAGAACCACAGGCCATATTTTCCGGTGTTTTCGCGGGGCCAGCGTAATAGACAATATGATGTTTCAGGTAATCCGGCATCGGTTCGCCGTTATCCAGTCGTTCTTTTATTTTGGCGTGGGCGATATCACGCGCCACTACGATGGGGCCGCTTAACGACACACGGGTGCCGATCGGTAATGTGGCGAGATCCTGCATTACCTCACGCAATGGACGATTTAGATCAATCTGTACGTTATGCGTGTGATTGTCTTCCCGCATTGAGGCTGGAATATATTGCCCCGGATTATGTTCGAGTTTTTCCAGCCAGATGCCGTGCTTGTTAATTTTGGCTTTAATATTACGATCGGCGGAACAGGAGAGTGCCATAGCGATTGGGCAGGAGCCGCCGTGGCGCGGTAGACGAATAACACGAATATCATGAGCGAAATATTTGCCACCAAACTGAGCACCAATACCAAATTGTTGGCTGGCGTCGAGCAAGGTTTTTTCCAGCTCAACATCGCGGAAGGCTTGTCCCTGCTCGTTTCCGCTGGTGGGCAGATTATCGTAGTATTTTGTCGACGCTAGTTTGGCAACTTTTAGCGCCTGATCGGCAGAAAGTCCCCCGACGACAAAGGCGATGTGGTAGGGCGGACAGGCGGCAGTTCCCAGCGATTTCATTTTTTCGATTAAAAACGCAGTCAGTTTTTCTGGTTGCAGGAGAGATTTAGTTTCCTGGTAAAGCGCAGCTTTATTGGCAGAGCCACCCCCTTTATTAACACACAGAAAATGGTACTCGTCGCCGGGGACGGCGCTGATATCAATCTGAGCCGGAAGATTGGTTTGTGTATTGACTTCGGTATACATATCCAGTGGCGCATTTTGTGAAAAGCGCAGATTATTTTCCTGGAAAGTGGTGTAAATACCCTTGCTTAAGGCTTCGGCGTCATTGCCCCCGGTCCAGATGTGTTGCCCTTTACTGGCGACAATGGTAGCGGTGCCGGTGTCCTGGCAGTTGGGTAAT
The DNA here is from genome assembly GCF_005781135.1 of Escherichia sp. E3659. Taxonomy (NCBI): domain Bacteria; kingdom Pseudomonadati; phylum Pseudomonadota; class Gammaproteobacteria; order Enterobacterales; family Enterobacteriaceae; genus Escherichia; species Escherichia sp. E3659. The sequence continues at coordinate 49,123 of NZ_VATQ01000003.1, forward strand.
ATCCCTTTTGCCGAGACTTCGGCATTGCGCAGTAGCTGCAAGGCCACATATCTGTCATTACTGCTGGCCTGCGGATCGTTCAGAATGCTGGCGACTTGTTGCAGGTGAACGGGACGTAAGAAAAAAGAGGCTTCATAAAATGCCTCCCGGGCAAGCAACGTTAATGCTTCCGGAGCGACTTTTATCACTTCTTCGCCGTCTATTTCCGTTACTGTAATATATTGATCGCTGATTAATTTATATTCCGTCGCGTCTTTATATTGTAAAAACGGTTCTTGCCAGATAAATGGTTTGGACATGATGTGTTCTCACATTGTGGTTATTTTTACCGAATGATAAGGCAGTCTTTTTTCCAGCAGAGACTGGATGAGTTATATCACGTTGTCATTCGGTATTAGCTTAAGTATTTTTTGTTTAATTACGTGTGGTTGTTGTATGATTTTTAGGGGAACGTAGGCCACCAGTTATTCCAGTTGTGATAATGCTGGCAGCTTTCTAAGCTATTTTATTGATATGTTTAGATAAATGTACCTGGCATAAGGAAATCTGTGCAGGTACATTTATGGGGTTGATAATCTAAACAGTATTAATTATTAAATGTCAAAATGAATGCTTAATAAAGGTGCGTGCTGCTGCGCACCATAAACATCATTATCGCCCACATTCCCGGAGATAATATCTCGTGGCATGACGATTTTTACTGCATTAGAAGGATCAAACCAGACAATACGATGAATAAAGTCAGGTTCAACATGATATAAGCGCGCAATCAGCTCTGGAGTTAATTGCCCTGATGATTTAACTCGCTCATAGTTTTCTTTCGTTTTAAATAAAATATCTAAAACCAGTTCGTAGGGGCCGGCATTTTTCGAACGAATGACTTGCGCCAGTGAGACAATTGACTGTTTCATGCCTGAACTCCTTCTGGCGTCACCTGTTCAATATGGAAATCAAAGCGCAATGCGTCGTTGGCTTCAATCAGGTGATAGATAGAAAACTCGTATACGGGTCCGCTCTGGATATCAGAAGGGGAGAACGGGAACGCCAGGTTGCCCGCAGTGGCGATGCGATTTTCATAACCGTAGTGCAGCATAGTGGAGCGCACCAGTGAACAAACACTGTTGGCGATTTCTTGCGTCGGCGCGACCACATCCAGGACGATCCCCAGTTCATGTCCGGCAGTTTCCATGGGCTCGTGGTCGCCCATGACACCATTTTTACCGTACAGGTGGAATGTCATTCGAATGCTGTCATCGGTCAGCGACAGGTTGCGCGTTACGCTGGCTTTGACATCTTCAATGATTTTGTCGATCCCGGCGATCATTATTGGGTCGCGAGTGCCTGCGATGGTCAGGCAGCGGAAGCCCACCTGCCGCGCACCTTCCAGTTTCAGGGCATATGGCGTTTCTTCATGCTTAGAACCGCTGACATAAACTTCACCGTCGTTCACGGCTTTGAAGGTGCAGCCTTTCAGATTCAGAACACCACCTGGTCCCGGCAGGAAGTACGGGTCCGATTTCTCATACAGCGTATGCGCGGCTGCGGATGTTTCGGTGAATTTACGCTGCGGATTGAACGTCTTCAGCGTGAAGCCATTATCGTCGATGATGCCCATCGCACAGTCAGAGCCGGAGCCTGGCGTTGCGGCAATTGCTGCACATTCGAGAATTTTCCCACAGTGCAGCGCCAGCCCTTCGTCAAAGCCTTGCATGATGGGTAGCGCGGCAAAGCAGGCCGGATCATAAGCCCGGCCGCCCAGCACCACCTGTGCGCCTTCTTTCAGCGCCCGCTGGAAGGGCTCGATGCCCATTTGCGCGACGATATAGGTACTTTCGTCAATCGCGTCGTGCGTTAACGGCGGGACAAAATCCAGCGCCGTGATTTTGCCGTTATCCAGTGCCTGGTGGACGATGGCTTTGTCAACGTCCGCCGGGATCAGCGCCATCGAAAACGAAAGTTTTTCCTCTTGCGCAATCTCGTGAATAATTTGACGACACCACTCCAAATGCGGGGCTGCGCCAGAACCACCGGCCGTCCCGATCACCACTGGAATATTATTTTGCACGCCTGCGGTTATCATATAGCGCAGGTCGCGTTTAACTCCCGCGCGGTCGGTAAAGGGCTTACCCGCCCCCAGATAGTGCGGGCCAGGATCGGAAGAACCGGCATCAACGGCGATCAGATCGGGAGATTCCGCCATCGCTTTGCGGAAGCTCTCTTCAGGGAAGCCGTAACCGAGGATCGCAGTAGGTGATAAGACTTTAAAAGAACGAGCCATCTGTTAATCCTTAGCCAGCATCAGCGCGATAGTACGATTCATTTCGTTGAACACGATGTCGAGGCCTTCGTCAAACCCCATCCCCGGTTTTACCAGCATCCGCATGGGACGCGCGGCAAGAGCTACGTGGACACAAGTTCGGGCGCTGACATCGGTTTCGTTACAGGTGCCACCCTGATAAGCTTCCATTCCGTGGCTGTTGCAGTACAGAACCGCATCGACGATGTTGTGAATACTGCCCAGATCAGGCGTTTTGATTTGCACCATGTGGCAACTGGCTGCATCAGTGAAATCAACGATATCCTGGTAGGTGTTACACCATTCGTCGGCGACAATTTTCACGCCGGAACCGAGGCGCGTCAGCTCTTTGGTGATGGCAGTCAACAGGCGAATTTGGTCAGGTTTGTTACCGGCATCGACCGGACCTTCAATGTACAGCGGCAGACCTTGTGTTTCTTCTTCCAGGCTGGCGATGTATTGCGCGCAGCGAACAGGATCCATGTCGAAGATCAGACCGATGGTGCCGTATACATCGATGTGTAGGGTAGGGTGGTAGCGAGCGCTGGTACGTTTGCTCAGAATGCGATCTGACAGCCAGCGGATATATTCGCGCAGTTTTTCGCCCTTAAAGCCCAGCTTCTCTTCGACGTTATTAATCAGTGCATGGGGCAGTACGTCGATCCCTTTAAGGATCATCTTATCGACGGCGATATACCGATCGTCGCCGCTCTGGCCAAATAAAGGAATGGATTTTGCCACGCGCGGTAACTGCCATTCATCGCAAACTACTTCAGTTTTCAGACGGCCCGTTGCCAGCGCGGTAGCGTCAAGCAGCGCCTGCGATAATCCATAGCGCACGGCGGTATGCAGCAAGTTGCCGTCAATACGCAGCTTGTCGAAAAAACGGGCGTTCGGCACAAACGCATCCACATCGCGGCCTTCCAGTAACGGTTTGATATGGTCATTAAGGAACGGAATAAAATGCTCGGCGAGGAACAGCGGATCGCGACCGCCTGCCCCGGAGTACTGTACCGCAGCACAGTCACCAACCGCGACCGCGCCATTTTCCAGAATCAACTGAACTGAAACGCACTCCCCAGCCTGACGTACTGCGCTAAAACCAGACGTAACCGGCTCCCCGGTATAAAAAAATCCGTCGTGGCCCGCTCCGTTTTTTATCGCCTGCTGGTCATCGAAATAGAATGAGGAGTAGCCAGCGGTGAACAGGGCCTGTTTTATTTTCATTATGGTCTTCCTATTAATTTACTGTGGGATACAGCATTGATGTCATCAACAACCATCTGGAATGTCGGTTGGCGTCCTTCAAAGCGTGCGCGTTCAGCAACGTAATCGTGGTGAAGGTCGAGAATGTCTTTTGGCAACGGAACGGCGCCTGCTTCCAGCACGCGTATCGCGCCGGTATTGTCGCGAACCGGAAGAATTTTGCCCGCGTTGCAGGCGGCTGGCGCAAACGGCACATCCAGTACGCCCGCTTCAAATGCCAGCACCGTACCGCGCGCGATATCCCCATTCCCCAGTTCGAACACTTTATTCAGCACGGCGCGAACTTCACTCTTAATCAGCTCAACTTCCAGTTCCACCGCAGGACACTGTGGGAATTTCTGATCGCTAACCATATTGAGCATTTGGCGGGAGGCTTTCAGTCCCTGCACGTTGGCGGCAGCGGTAGGGATGCCCCAGGCTTCATGCGGACTCTTGGTGATTACTTTGGTTGCGCCCGACATTCCGGCAACCGCCGCGCCCCAGGAGATAATCGCGAACGCTTTTGACTCGTCTTCCGGAAAACCGCCCATCCACTGGTGGAACACCGTACTTAATTCGTACTCTGCATAGCCATGATTCTGGAAGTATTCGTGAGCGAGTTCCCGCAGAGACTGGATCGCCGCAATATCTTGCGTCAGGCTTCCGACCTGACCATAACCGACGGTGATAGATTTCACGCCCTGTTCCAGTGCCAGCAAGCCTTCGATTATCGCAATAGAGTGCGAGATAAACGGTGGAATCAAGGTACCTGTAAGCGGGCCAAACGGTTCGCGGTTGATGCGAATGCCGTGCTCTTCATACAGCCCCATTAAACGGTCGCAGTACTGCCAGTCGCGGATCGATTTTTCCAGCGTTACGCGTTTGGCATACGGAATATTGTAGGAAATGCCGCCGCCTTCATAGCTGGTGAAGCCGCTGGCCATTGAGATTTCAGCCAGCAGCCGCGCATCTGGTGTGCCATGGCGGATCTGTAGCGGTTTTTGCAAGGTTTCGGTCAGACGACGGCATGCGGCGACGCCGTGGTTAACCACCGGTAAACCGTTCAGTTTAGAGGTTCCGGCTTCGATGGATTTTTTAATCCCTACCGCGGCTTCTTCGTAACGATTCAGACGGGTATAGGCATCGATGGTGCTCGGCAGCAAATCGCACTCATCTTGCAGTGTTTTCAGTAGTTCGATGTGCTCGTCCATCAACGCCACGCCTGCGCGCGGTTGGCTAAGCGTTTTACCTTCCAGGTCTGCTTTCAGTAGGGCAAGGGAGAAGCGTTTGTGATCAGGAATAGTTTGTTGATATTTAACGCCATCTTCGAAGTTTTCAACATCCTTGCCGGTTTCCCAGGTTTTCAGTACCTGTTGCCGCTCGGTCATGAATTCGTCATGGGTTAATTTCTTATTTCGAAGTTCCATTGATTGCTACCTTAATTGTTATAGGGTTAAGCATTGAATACTGGTACGCGCGGCGGCCTGCGGATCGACTCTGGCGACGTTTGCCAGCAGTGGAAATAGCCCCCGTGAATCGCGGTAATATTCAAATTCGGTCGGTAAGAGAATGCGTTTGCCGTCGTCGTTTAACTCGCGGTATTTCAACCAACGATGAATATCAAACTGGCTCGCGCGCGACAGCCATCCACCGGAACCAACGACTTTGCGCACGGTGGTCAGGTCGCGTCCCATCTGTAAATCGACATTGCCGACGCAGGTGCAGACCTCTTTTTTGGTGCCGGCATGACGTTCAGTGGCGTAACCTACGCACAGCCCGGCCAGCACAGTATCGAAATATTTTTCTTCTGCGGTAGTGGGTAAATGGTCGGGATGTGCAACCAAATGACGGAGATAATGATAAAAAGCGTCCTGCTGCGTGGGGTGCTGAGAAAAGATCACATTAACTAAGTCTTTTGCGCTTTCACCAACCACCATTGCTGAGACGCGCATTCCCAGATCGCCTTCAACGGTCCGTTTTACGAAGGGTTCCGGTACGCCGTGTAAAACGGTGTCGGGTGAGAGATTATTGGCACAGGCAGAATACATATCGGTGGTTGCGCCGCCCATGTCGATCAGCATGAACTCTTTCCAACTGCTATCGACATTACTGATTGCCTTAACCAGTTCAAAAACCGTCCACGGCGTTGGCATCGGCTCTTCGCCCGTTTCATCAACAATGACATCCAGCCCTTTCCCTTTAACAATGCGTTTGAGGAAAATGTCGCAGATGGCCTGTCGCGCGGCGAAAGGGGAGGGATTTTCAAGGTCAGGCAGGACGTTATCGACGATAGTCAGATCTTTATGCCCGAGGATGTCTTGTATATTGTCCTGAATGTCCCTGTTTCCGGCATAAATAATGGCGCACTCGAGTTTTGATTCCGCCAGCACACGGGCGTTATTTAGCCCGTAACTCTCTTCTCCGCCGTCGGTGCCGCCCGTGAACAAGAGGATATCGGGTGGTGACTCTTCCAGCGCCTGAATATCACGGCGGTTCAGCTTGTAGGCGTAATGTTGTGCAATTTTAGCGCCAGCAGAGTGAGCGGTTACTTTCGCGGATTCCAGGGTAATAGAAGGCACTAATCCCATTGCGGCAACCGCCAGTCCACCTTTGGCTGAAGAGGAGTACTTCAATGCGACTTCGCCGCTTTTTAACAGGGGGAGGGCGTTATCTACGTTTAACACCTGATTCAGGCTTGAGAAAAAACCATCGGCCAGATGATGCGTGGTGGTTGGGGTCAGAACGTGGTTAACCAGCGTTAACGCGTCCCCCTCCCGGGTAAAGAGGGCAGCTTTGGTCCACGTCGATCCAATATCGACAGAGACGATTTGCATCAGATGGCCTCTTCGAAAATACGTGTTTCAACACCATGACGCTGGTTGATATCGTTGGCCATCAGCTGGCAGACATCTTCTAAGTCATGGCTGGGGGCGAAGACGCGGTCAAAACCCATCTCTTTGAATTTGATTTGCACGTCAGCGAAGTCATGTTTACCCACCACCAGGTTACCGCCTACATAGAGCAGAATGTCGCCCAGCCCACGTTCGATGCAGCGTTCACGCATACCCAGACAGTCGATATCCCCATGCCCATAGATAGAGGAAACCACTATCGCGTCAGCGCCAGTTTCAATGGCAGCATCAATATATTCATCCTGGCTGACCATTACGCCCAGGTTAATGACTCTGAAGTCATGAGAAGTAAAAACGCGATCCAGAACTTTATTGCCAACTGCATGGCAGTCGGCACCAATAACGCCAAGCACTAGTGTTGCTTTCTTCATGGGTAATCCTTTGTAAGACAGAGAGTAAAATAAGTTACACACGTCGTATTTATGGCCGTTTCTGTGGCACATGATTAATAACACTGGAGTGTCTGTGTCCTGTCGTCAGGTTGCAATTGATCTATTTTCAAAATATCTTTCGAAAAATGCTTGTTTATGTGGTTGCATTAAATATGACGGTTATTTCAATAGGTTACGTATATGGTTGTTATTGATTTTAATTTTTCAAATTATATTGATTTAATGTATTGATATATTTGTGATCAACATCTGATTTGCATTTTTTTTAAGAGGGGCTGGTTATAAAAGTAGTTCATAAAGTTTGGTGCGCATTATTAATGCAATTTACTGCCGTCTTAACATGAAATTGTAACGGTAATGTTTAAAGTAACAAATGGTTAATAACTCATTTGGGGGGTGCTATTTATTGGGCCTAATTAATCACTTCTACTCAAATGATTATTCTTGAGCAGTGGAACGTATTACTTAGAGTGGGCGGATGTTCAATAACGTCCAGATATAATACCGTTTCATTGTCTCGTCTTGCTGCTGGGGTAATAAAGATAATTTACATATACCAACACAGGATAAACTTAGTTATTGAATCTCATGTTGTTTGATGTTGGCTCACTGAGCCGTTCATTGAATATAAAAAGGGGAAAAATACTTATATCAGATGCAATTTAGCTTAAAAGCTCTCTTTCCCTTCCTCCTGCATTCTACAAATCCATCCTTCAACGTGATTATTAGCAAAGCAACAATAACATTCCGGGGTGAAGATGGGTGCTCATAAAGACAACAATCAATTAACTTTGATAAAAATATGTTATGTAAAATGACAACAAATTGGCTAATCTAATCAATTAGTCTTATAAAAAGTGGGTAAGGCGGTTCTGTTAAATAAAATACTGGTTTTTTATCTATGTATTTCCATAGTGGTAATTTTACTGTGCTATTTAGTTACAATAAATTAACAATAAAATTACCAATGATCCATGGATTATACATGATTAACATATCTGGTTGATTTTGATATAAATCAATTTTTAATTCTTGAAAAAAATCTGCAAAACGCGATAAATTGTCGTAGATCAAATTGGTGGGATAGTGACAATTTCACTATAAATTGATCACTGTCGAAAAATGCAAATTTGCTCAATAAAAACCTGTTTATTGTAAGGATTTTGCGGCGTAATATAATTACGGGATCAATTTGGTTTATTCATTAACATATTTGTAACTTTTTTATCATTGTCTTTCCTCTTTTGATGAAATGGCAACGATAGGGGCGAGCAAATAATTTTGTATTGGGGCATGCGTGTGACCCTTTCTAACGGGGTTCACTCTCGGAGTCTTCATGCGATGAGCAAGGAGTCATGATGTTAGATATAGTCGAACTGTCGCGCTTACAGTTTGCCTTGACCGCGATGTACCACTTCCTTTTTGTGCCGCTGACGCTCGGTATGGCGTTCCTGCTGGCCATTATGGAAACGGTCTACGTCCTTTCCGGCAAACAGATTTATAAAGATATGACCAAGTTCTGGGGCAAGTTGTTTGGTATCAACTTTGCTCTAGGTGTGGCAACCGGTCTGACCATGGAGTTCCAGTTCGGGACTAACTGGTCTTACTATTCCCACTATGTAGGGGATATCTTCGGTGCTCCGCTGGCAATCGAAGGTCTGATGGCCTTCTTCCTCGAATCCACCTTTGTAGGTCTGTTCTTCTTCGGTTGGGATCGTCTGGGTAAAGTTCAGCATATGTGTGTCACCTGGCTGGTGGCGCTCGGTTCAAACCTGTCCGCACTGTGGATTCTGGTTGCGAACGGCTGGATGCAAAACCCAATCGCGTCCGATTTCAATTTCGAAACCATGCGTATGGAGATGGTGAGCTTCTCCGAACTGGTGCTTAACCCGGTTGCTCAGGTGAAATTCGTTCACACTGTAGCCTCTGGTTATGTGACTGGCGCGATGTTCATCCTCGGTATCAGCGCATGGTATATGCTGAAAGGCCGTGACTTCGCCTTCGCTAAACGCTCCTTTGCTATCGCTGCAAGCTTCGGTATGGCTGCCGTTCTGTCTGTTATTGTTCTGGGTGATGAATCCGGTTACGAAATGGGCGACGTGCAGAAAACCAAACTGGCTGCAATTGAAGCCGAGTGGGAAACGCAACCTGCGCCTGCTGCCTTTACTCTGTTCGGTATTCCTGATCAGGATGAGCAGACGAACAAATTTGCGATCCAGATCCCTTACGCGCTGGGCATCATTGCAACGCGTTCCGTGGATACGCCAGTGATCGGCCTGAAAGAGCTGATGGTTCAGCATGAAGAACGCATCCGTAACGGGATGAAAGCGTACTCTCTGCTCGAACAACTGCGTTCTGGTTCTACCGACCAGGCGGTTCGTGACCAGTTCAATAGCATGAAGAAAGACCTCGGTTACGGTCTGCTGCTGAAACGCTATACGCCAAACGTGGCGGATGCGACTGAAGCTCAGATTCAACAGGCAACCAAAGACTCCATTCCGCGTGTAGCGCCGCTGTACTTCGCGTTCCGCATCATGGTGGCGTGTGGCTTCCTGCTGCTGGCAATCATTGCGCTCTCCTTCTGGAGTGTCATCCGCAACCGCATTGGCGAGAAAAAATGGCTGCTGCGCGCCGCGCTGTACGGTATTCCGCTGCCGTGGATTGCTGTAGAAGCGGGCTGGTTCGTGGCTGAATATGGCCGCCAACCGTGGGCTATCGGTGAAGTGCTGCCGACAGCTGTGGCGAACTCGTCACTGACCGCAGGCGATCTCATCTTCTCGATGGTGCTGATTTGCGGCCTGTATACCCTGTTCCTGGTGGCAGAATTGTTCTTAATGTTCAAATTTGCACGCCTCGGCCCAAGCAGCCTGAAAACCGGTCGCTATCACTTTGAGCAGTCCTCCACGACTACTCAGCCGGCACGCTAAGACAGGAGTCGTCAAATGATCGATTATGAAGTATTGCGTTTTATCTGGTGGCTGCTGGTTGGCATTCTGCTGATTGGTTTTGCAGTCACTGACGGTTTCGACATGGGGGTGGGCATGCTCACCCGTTTCCTCGGTCGTAACGACACCGAGCGTCGAATTATGATTAACTCCATCGCACCACACTGGGACGGTAACCAGGTATGGCTGATCACCGCAGGCGGCGCACTGTTTGCTGCCTGGCCGATGGTCTATGCCGCTGCGTTCTCCGGCTTCTATGTGGCGATGATCCTCGTGCTGGCGTCTTTGTTCTTCCGTCCGGTCGGTTTTGACTACCGCTCCAAGATTGAAGAAACCCGCTGGCGTAACATGTGGGACTGGGGCATCTTCATTGGTAGCTTCGTTCCGCCGCTGGTGATTGGTGTAGCGTTCGGTAACCTGTTGCAGGGCGTACCGTTCAACGTTGATGAATATCTGCGTCTGTACTACACCGGTAACTTCTTCCAGCTGCTTAACCCGTTCGGCCTGCTGGCAGGCGTGGTGAGCGTAGGGATGATCATTACTCAGGGCGCGACCTACCTGCAAATGCGTACCGTGGGCGAGCTGCACCTGCGTACCCGTGCAACGGCTCAGGTGGCGGCTCTGGTGACACTGGTCTGCTTCGCACTGGCTGGCGTATGGGTGATGTACGGTATCGATGGTTATGTCGTGAAATCGACAATGGACCATTACGCTGCCTCTAACCCACTGAATAAAGAAGTGGTTCGTGAAGCTGGCGCATGGCTGGTTAACTTCAACAACACGCCGATTCTGTGGGCTATTCCGGCGCTGGGTGTGGTTCTGCCACTGCTGACCATCCTGACTGCACGTATGGATAAAGCCGCGTGGGCGTTTGTGTTCTCCTCCCTGACGCTGGCCTGCATCATCCTGACTGCCGGTATTGCAATGTTCCCGTTTGTGATGCCGTCCAGCACCATGATGAACGCAAGTCTGACAATGTGGGATGCAACTTCCAGCCAGCTGACGCTTAACGTCATGACCTGGGTTGCGGTGGTTCTGGTTCCGATCATTCTGCTCTACACCGCCTGGTGTTACTGGAAAATGTTCGGACGTATCACCAAAGAAGATATTGAACGTAACACCCACTCTCTGTACTAAGTAAGGAGCTAAAAATGTGGTATTTCGCATGGATTCTGGGAACGCTTCTTGCCTGTTCGTTTGGGGTAATCACCGCGCTGGCGCTTGAGCACGTCGAATCAGGTAAAGCCGGTCAAGAAGACAGCTGATGAGTAAGGTTATCGCAACTTTGTATGCGGTAATGGACAAGCGCCCCCTGCGGGCGCTTTCCTTCGTGATGGCGCTTCTGTTAGCAGGATGTATGTTTTGGGACCCATCACGTTTTGCCGCGAAGACCAGTGAACTGGAAATCTGGCATGGTTTATTGCTGATGTGGGCCGTCTGTGCTGGCGTAATTCACGGCGTGGGTTTTCGTCCGCAGAAGGTTCTTTGGCAAGGGATTTTTTGCCCACTGCTTGCCGATATCGTTCTCATTGTCGGGCTGATTTTCTTCTTCTTTTAAATCAGAATTCTCTTTAAAAATTTATGGACCTTCAACAGTCCATAAATTTTTACGCTCCCTTAACTTGCCCTCATTCCCAAACCTCAATCGCGCGCGTATAGTAGCAGCGTTTAAAAGTTCTAATTTTTGTTGCATTACCGGGATGTAAAGTGAATACAACGCTGTTTCGATGGCCGGTTCGCGTCTACTATGAAGATACCGATGCCGGTGGTGTGGTGTACCACGCCAGTTACATCGCTTTTTATGAAAGAGCACGCACAGAGATGCTGCGTCATCATCACTTCAGTCAACAGGCGCTGATGGCTGAACGCGTTGCCTTCGTGGTGCGTAAGATGACGGTGGAATATTACGCGCCTGCGCGGCTCGACGATATGCTCGAAATACAGACTGAAATAACATCAATGCGTGGCACCTCTTTGGTTTTCACGCAACGTATTGTCAACGCTGAGAATACTCTGCTGAATGAAGCCGAGGTTCTGATTGTTTGCGTTGACCCACTCAAAATGAAGCCTCGTGCGCTTCCCAAGTCTATTGTCGCGGAGTTTAAGCAGTGACTGACATGAATATCCTTGATTTGTTCCTGAAGGCGAGCCTTCTGGTTAAACTTATCATGTTGATTTTGATTGGTTTTTCAATCGCATCCTGGGCCATTATTATCCAGCGGACCCGCATTCTTAACGCCGCAGCTCGCGAAGCCGAAGCGTTTGAGGATAAATTCTGGTCTGGAATCGAACTTTCTCGCCTCTATCAGGAGAGCCAGGGAAAACGAGATAATCTCTCGGGGTCGGAACAAATCTTTTACAGTGGGTTCAAAGAATTTGTGCGCCTGCATCGTGCTAACAGCCATGCACCGGAAGCCGTAGTGGAAGGCGCGTCGCGCGCGATGCGTATTTCCATGAACCGTGAGCTGGAAAATCTGGAAACGCACATTCCGTTTCTCGGCACTGTGGGTTCCATCAGCCCGTATATCGGTCTGTTCGGTACAGTCTGGGGGATCATGCATGCCTTTATCGCTCTCGGCGCGGTGAAGCAGGCAACATTGCAAATGGTTGCGCCCGGTATCGCAGAAGCGTTGATTGCTACAGCAATCGGTCTGTTCGCCGCTATTCCGGCGGTTATGGCCTACAACCGCCTCAACCAGCGCGTAAACAAACTGGAACTGAATTACGACAACTTTATGGAAGAGTTTACCGCGATTCTGCACCGCCAGGCGTTTACCGTTAGCGAGAGCAACAAGGGGTAAGCCATGGCCAGAGCGCGTGGACGAGGTCGTCGCGATCTCAAGTCCGAAATCAACATTGTACCGTTGCTGGACGTACTGCTGGTGCTGTTGCTGATCTTTATGGCGACAGCGCCCATCATCACCCAGAGCGTGGAGGTCGATCTGCCAGACGCTACTGAATCACAGGCGGTGAGCAGTAACGATAATCCGCCTGTGATTGTTGAAGTGTCTGGTATTGGTCAGTACACCGTGGTGGTTGAGAAAGAGCGTCTGGAGCGTTTACCACCAGAGCAGGTGGTGGCGGAAGTATCCAGCCGTTTCAATGCCAACCCGAAAACGGTCTTTCTGATCGGTGGCGCAAAAGATGTGCCTTACGATGAAATAATTAAAGCGCTGAACTTGTTACACAGTGCGGGTGTGAAATCGGTTGGTTTAATGACGCAGCCTATTTAAGCATCTGCGTTTCCCTTGCTTTAAGAGAGCGGGTAACAGGCGAACAGTTTTTGGGAACCGAGAGTGTCAAAGGCAACCGAACAAAACGACAAGCTCAAACGGGCGATAATTATTTCAGCAGTGCTGCATGTCATCTTATTTGCAGCGCTGATCTGGAGTTCGTTCGATGAGAATATAGAAGCTTCAGCCGGAGGCGGCGGTGGTTCGTCCATCGACGCTGTAATGGTTGATTCAGGTGCGGTAGTTGAGCAGTACAAACGCATGCAAAGCCAGGAATCAAGCGCGAAGCGTTCTGAAGAGCAGCGCAAGATGAAGGAACAGCAGGCAGCTGAAGAACTGCGTGAGAAACAAGCGGCTGAACAGGAACGCCTGAAGCAGCTTGAGAAAGAACGGTTAGCTGCTCAGGAACAGAAGAAACAGGCTGAAGAAGCCGCTAAACAGGCCGAGTTAAAGCAGAAGCAAGCGGAAGAGGCAGCAGCGAAAGCGGCGGCAGATGCTAAAGCGAAGGCTGAAGCGGAAGCCAAAGCTGCCGAAGAAGCAGCGAAGAAAGCGGCTGCGGACGCGAAGAAAAAAGCAGAAGCAGAAGCCGCCAAAGCCGCAGCCGAAGCGCAGAAAAAAGCCGAGGCCGAAGCCGCCAAAGCTGCAGCGGCGCTGAAGAAGAAAGCGGAAGCGGCAGAAGCTGCTGCAGCTGAAGCAAGAAAGAAAGCGGCGACTGAAGCTGCTGAAAAAGCGAAGGCAGAAGCTGAGCAGAAAGCGGCTGCTGAAAAGGCGGCTGCAGATAAGAAAGCCGCCGCTGAAAAAGCCGCAGCCGACAAAAAAGCAGCAGAAAAAGCCGCAGAAAAAGCCGCCGCAGACAAAAAAGCCGCAGCGGCAAAAGCAGCAGCTGAAAAAGCGGCTGCAGCAAAAGCTGCCGCAGAGGCAGATGATATTTTCGGTGAGCTAAGCTCTGGTAAGAATGCACCGAAAACGGGGGGAGGGGCGAAAGGGAACAATGCTTCGCCTGCCGGGAGTGGTAATACTAAAAACAATGGCGCATCAGGCGCAGATATCAATAACTATGCCGGGCAGATTAAATCTGCTATCGAAAGTAAGTTCTATGATGCATCGTCCTATGCAGGTAAAACCTGTACGCTGCGCATAAAACTGGCACCGGATGGCATGTTACTGGATATCAAACCTGAAGGTGGCGATCCCGCTCTTTGTCAGGCTGCGTTGGCAGCAGCTAAACTTGCGAAGATCCCGAAACCACCAAGCCAGGCAGTATATGAAGTGTTCAAGAACGCACCATTGGACTTCAAACCGTAATCGCGATGTTGGTCGTCACGGCGGTCAACATCAGACATCGGTTGTCGCAGGGTTCTGGTAGTTTTGTGTATTTGAGTTTGTTAACATTCTGCTAAATTATCGTGGGCTATCTGTCCAGATAAGGGAGATATGATGAAGCAGGCATTACGAGTAGCATTTGGTTTTCTCATACTGTGGGCGTCAGTTCTGCATGCTGAAGTCCGCATTGTGATCGATAGTGGTGTAGATTCCGGTCGTCCTATTGGTGTTGTTCCATTCCAGTGGGCGGGTCCAGGTGCGGCACCTGAAGATATTGGTGGCATCGTTGCTGCTGACTTGCGTAACAGCGGTAAATTTAATCCGTTAGATCGCGCTCGTCTGCCTCAACAGCCAGGTAGCGCGCAGGAAGTTCAACCTGCTGCATGGTCTGCGCTGGGCATTGACGCTGTCGTTGTAGGTCAGGTCACTCCGAATCCGGACGGTTCTTACAATGTTGCTTATCAGCTGGTTGATACCGGCGGTGCACCGGGTACTGTGCTTGCTCAGAACTCATACAAAGTAAACAAACAATGGCTGCGTTACGCTGGCCATACCGCCAGTGATGAAGTGTTTGAAAAACTGACCGGCATTAAAGGTGCGTTCCGTACCCGTATTGCCTATGTTGTTCAGACCAATGGTGGCCAGTTCCCGTATGAGTTGCGCGTGTCTGACTATGATGGCTACAACCAGTTTGTGGTTCACCGTTCTCCGCAGCCGCTGATGTCTCCGGCGTGGTCACCGGACGGTTCTAAACTGGCATATGTTACCTTCGAAAGCGGTCGTTCCGCGCTGGTAATTCAGACGCTGGCTAACGGTGCAGTGCGTCAGGTTGCTTCCTTCCCGCGTCACAACGGTGCGCCTGCATTCTCGCCAGACGGCAGCAAACTGGCTTTTGCGCTGTCGAAAACTGGTAGCCTGAATCTGTACGTAATGGATTTAGCCTCTGGTCAAATCCGTCAGGTGACAGATGGTCGCAGCAACAACACCGAACCGACCTGGTTCCCGGACAGTCAAAACTTGGCATTTACTTCTGACCAGGCCGGTCGTCCGCAGGTTTATAAAGTGAATATCAACGGCGGTGCGCCGCAACGTATTACCTGGGAAGGTTCGCAGAACCAGGATGCGGATGTCAGCAGCGACGGTAAATTTATGGTAATGGTTAGCTCCAATGGTGGGCAGCAGCACATTGCCAAACAAGATCTGGTAACGGGAGGCGTACAAGTTCTGTCCTCAACGTTCCTGGATGAAACGCCAAGTCTGGCACCTAACGGCACTATGGTAATCTACAGCTCTTCTCAGGGGATGGGATCCGTGCTGAATTTGGTTTCTACAGATGGGCGTTTCAAAGCGCGTCTTCCGGCAACTGATGGACAGGTCAAATTTCCTGCCTGGTCGCCGTATCTGTGATAATAATTAATTGAATAGTAAAGGAATCATTGAAATGCAACTGAACAAAGTGCTGAAAGGGCTGATGATTGCTCTGCCTGTTATGGCAATTGCGGCATGTTCTTCCAACAAGAACGCCAGCAATGACGGCAGCGAAGGCATGCTGGGTGCCGGCACTGGCATGGATGCGAACGGTGGAAATGGCAACATGTCTTCCGAAGAGCAGGCTCGTCTGCAAATGCAACAGCTGCAGCAGAACAACATCGTTTACTTCGATCTGGACAAATACGATATCCGTTCTGACTTCGCTCAAATGCTGGATGCACACGCAAACTTCCTGCGTAGCAACCCGTCTTACAAAGTCACCGTAGAAGGTCACGCGGACGAACGTGGTACTCCGGAATACAACATCTCCCTGGGTGAACGTCGTGCGAACGCCGTTAAGATGTACCTGCAGGGTAAAGGCGTTTCTGCAGACCAGATCTCCATCGTTTCTTACGGTAAAGAAAAACCTGCAGTACTGGGTCATGACGAAGCGGCATACTCCAAAAACCGTCGTGCGGTACTGGTTTACTAAGAGAATTGCATGAGCAGTAACTTCAGACATCAACTATTGAGTCTGTCGTTACTGGTTGGTATAGCGGCCCCCTGGGCCGCTTTTGCTCAGGCACCAATCAGTAGTGTCGGCTCAGGCTCGGTCGAAGACCGCGTCACTCAACTTGAGCGTATTTCTAATGCTCACAGCCAGCTTTTGACCCAACTCCAGCAACAACTCTCTGATAATCAGTCCGATATTGATTCCCTGCGAGGTCAAATTCAGGAAAATCAGTATCAACTGAATCAGGTCGTGGAGCGGCAGAAGCAGATCTTGTTGCAGATCGATAGCCTTAGCAGCGGTGGTGCAGCGGCACAATCAGCCAGCGGCGATCAAAGCGGGGCGGCGGCAACGACGCCAACTGCTGATGCAGGTACTGCGAATGCTGGTGCGCCGGTGAAAAGCGGCGATGCAAACACTGATTACAATGCAGCTATTGCGCTGGTACAGGATAAATCCCGCCAGGATGACGCGATGGTGGCATTTCAGAATTTCATCAAAAATTATCCTGATTCAACTTACCTGCCCAACGCCAATTATTGGCTGGGTCAGTTAAACTACAACAAGGGTAAGAAAGATGATGCGGCGTACTATTTTGCTTCGGTAGTGAAAAACTATCCGAAGTCACCGAAGGCTGCAGATGCGATGTTTAAAGTTGGCGTCATCATGCAGGACAAAGGTGACACCGCGAAAGCAAAAGCCGTGTACCAGCAGGTTATCAGTAAATACCCTGGTACTGATGGTGCTAAACAGGCGCAAAAACGTCTGAACGCCATGTAATGCATAACACGCGACCAGAAGTCGCATTATTTCTGGTCGTGTCGTGCGATTCATAAGCAGTTGAGTGATCTACATCGAAATTTTTGTTGCGCTCAAGTCTGAAATCAGTAATATATGCCGCCGTTGCCACGGGATATCAAACAAACCGAAAGCAACGAAAAAGTGGGTCGTTAGCTCAGTTGGTAGAGCAGTTGACTTTTAATCAATTGGTCGCAGGTTCGAATCCTGCACGACCCACCAGTTTTAACATCGAAGACAGATGTTAAGCGTGTAGGATAACGTTGCGTCAGCAACGGCCCGTAGGGCGAGCGAAGCGAGTCATCCTGCACGACCCACCACTCATTGCAGTAGGTTTGGTGGAAGTAGTTTGTAGTATCCAGCGCAGTATCGGGTGATTAGCTCAGCTGGGAGAGCACCTCCCTTACAAGGAGGGGGTCGGCGGTTCGATCCCGTCATCACCCACCACTCGGGTCGTTAGCTCAGTTGGTAGAGCAGTTGACTTTTAATCAATTGGTCGCAGGTTCGAATCCTGCACGACCCACCAATTTTAACATCAAACTCAGATGTTAAGCGTGAAGGATAACGTTGCGTCAGCAACGGCCCGTAGGGCGAGCGAAGCGAGTCATCCTGCACGACCCACCAATCTTAAAGATTGGATTCGAGTAAAAATCTTTCAGGTAACACCCATATGGGTCGTTAGCTCAGTTGGTAGAGCAGTTGACTTTTAATCAATTGGTCGCAGGTTCGAATCCTGCACGACCCACCAATTTAAAGGTGGTTACTGGTAGAGAACGTGAAGGATAACGTTGCGTTAGCAACGGCCCGAAGGGCGAGACGAAGTCGAGTCATCCTGCACGACCCACCATCCTGAATGATTAAAGCAGCATAATCCCGCAAGGGGTCGTTAGCTCAGTTGGTAGAGCAGTTGACTTTTAATCAATTGGTCGCAGGTTCGAATCCTGCACGACCCACCAATGTAAAAAAGCGCCCTAAAGGCGCTTTTTTGCTATCTGCGATACTCAAAGATTCGAACCTGCAGCAGGTTCGAGTTGAGCGCAGCGAAACAACGGAGCCGCTTGCGGCGACGGCCCGAAGGGCGAGCGAAGCGAGTCATCCTGCACGACCCACCAATGTAAAAAAGCGCCCTAAAGGCGCTTTTTTGCTATTCAGGCATCCCACAATTTCAAGTTGTAAACCTGATGACATAGTCAGAGCTTGCTGTGCAAGCAACTCTACGTCGGTGGAATTAGGCGTAAAATGACGCATCCTGCACATCAGGCGTAATACGTGTGACTTTTCCTCACCATTCGGCTATTTTGTTTAGCATACAAAACAACTGAGGCCGATTGCAGCGGATTGAACGCTTCATGTCGGTATAAACGTTAAGCCTGTAAAACGAGATAGCCAAATGAGCGTGATGTTTGATCCTGAAACGGCGATTTATCCTTTCCCCCCGAAGCCAACGCCGTTAAGCATTGATGAAAAAGCGTATTATCGCGAGAAAATAAAACGTCTGCTGAAAGAACGTAATGCGGTGATGGTCGCCCACTACTATACCGATCCCGAAATTCAACAGCTGGCTGAAGAAACCGGTGGCTGTATCTCTGATTCTCTGGAAATGGCCCGCTTCGGTGCTAAGCATCCCGCTTCTACGCTGTTAGTTGCTGGGGTGAGATTTATGGGGGAAACTGCCAAAATTCTCAGCCCGGAAAAAACAATTCTGATGCCAACACTTCAGGCTGAATGTTCACTGGATCTCGGATGTCCGATTGAAGAATTCAACGCATTTTGCGATGCCCATCCCGATCGTACTGTCGTTGTCTACGCCAACACTTCTGCTGCGGTAAAAGCGCGTGCAGATTGGGTGGTAACTTCAAGCATTGCCGTCGAACTCATTGATCATCTGGATAGCTTGGGTGAAAAAATTATCTGGGCACCAGACAAACATCTGGGGCGTTACGTGCAAAAACAGACAGGTGCAGACATCTTATGCTGGCAAGGTGCCTGTATAGTTCATGACGAGTTTAAGACTCAGGCGTTAACCCGCTTACAAAAACAGCACCCTGATGCTGCCATACTGGTGCATCCGGAGTCACCACAAGCTATTGTCGATATGGCCGATGCGGTCGGTTCCACAAGTCAGTTGATTAACGCTGCAAAAACATTGCCGCATCAGCAACTGATTGTGGCGACTGACCGGGGCATTTTCTACAAAATGCAGCAGGCAGTGCCAGATAAAAAATTGCTGGAAGCGCCAACCGCAGGCGAGGGCGCTACCTGTCGAAGTTGCGCTCATTGTCCGTGGATGGCAATGAATGGCCTTCAGGCCATCGCAGAGGCGCTGGAACAGGGAGGAAGCAATCACGAGGTTCATGTTGACGAAAATCTGCGAGAGAGGGCGCTGGTGCCGCTCAACCGCATGCTGGATTTTGCGGCTACACTACGTGGATAACTGACAATAAGGCGTCACGCTACACATGGGGGAAAGATGGATTTTTTTAGCACACAGAACATTCTGGTTCATATACCGATCGGTGCTGGCGGTTACGATCTCTCATGGATCGAAGCGGTGGGGACGATCGCCGGGTTACTGTGTATTGGCCTTGCCAGTCTGGAGAAGATCAGTAACTACTTTTTTGGCCTGATCAACGTTACCCTGTTTGGCATTATTTTCTTTCAGATTCAGCTGTATGCCAGCCTGCTGTTACAGGTGTTTTTCTTTGCCGCTAACATTTATGGCTGGTATGCCTGGTCGCGACAAACCAGTCAACATGAAGCTGAGTTGAAAATTCGCTGGTTGCCATTGCCGAAGGCGCTAAGCTGGTTGGCGGTTTGCGTTGTTTCGATTGGTCTGATGACGGTATTTATCAATCCGGTGTTTGCATTTTTGACCCACGTGGCAGTCACGATTATGCAAGCATTGGGTTTGCAGGTAGTGATGCCAGAATTGCAACCGGACGCCTTCCCATTCTGGGACTCCTGCATGATGGTACTCTCCATCGTGGCAATGATTCTGATGACGCGTAAATACGTCGAAAACTGGTTATTGTGGGTCATCATTAACGTGATTAGCGTGGTGATTTTCGCCTTGCAGGGCGTCTATGCCATGTCGCTGGAGTATCTGATCCTGACCTTTATTGCCCTCAACGGCAGCCGGATGTGGATCAACAGCGCACGCGAAAGAGGTTCACGCGCGCTGTCCCATTAATGGTGATGATGTGAATGGCCAGGCACCCCTTCATTCAGGTGGCAGTCTGGCCCATGACAAGGTTGATATTCCATCTGGATGGTGGCGTGCTCAATCTGATAGTGATCCATCAGATAGTGTTGGATCTGATCTAACAAAGCATCGTGATCGTGTGGCGGGATCACCTGCACATGCAGCGTCATCACCGGCTTCTCGCCTATCATCCATACATGTACATGATGCACATTGCGGACTTCCGGGATTTCCCGACACATACGGCGCTTCAGTTCAGCGATATCCAGCGATACCGGTGCACCTTCAAGTAATTCATTCACGCTGTCTTTAAGCAAACGCCACGCACTTCGTAACACCAGCACAGAAACCAGAATGGAGAGAATCGGGTCCGCAGGTGTCCAGCCGGTCCAGACAATAATCAACGCGGCGACGATAGCGCCAACGGAACCCAGCAGGTCCCCAAGCACATGCAGTGCCGCTGCTCGCACGTTGAGGTTTTTCTCTTCACCACCGTGATGAAGTAACCAGAAAGAAAGTATATTTGCCAGCAATCCCGCCACGGCAATCGCCATCATCATACCGCCTTCAACCGGACGCGGCGTGCGGAAACGTTCTATCGCCTCCCAGACAATCAAAATCGTAATCACCACCAGGGCGATGGCATTCACAAACGCCGCGAGCGTGGTCAATCTTAGCCAACCGAAAGTGTGGCGAATGGTGGGGGGACGACGTGAAAATTGCACTGCGAGCAGGGCGAAGAGCAGGGCGGCTGTATCGGTCAACATATGTCCGGCATCAGCCAACAATGCCAGAGAACCGGAAAGAAAACCGCCAATGACTTCTACCAGCATAAACCCGGCAGTTACGCCGAAAGCATACAACAAGCGACGAGCATTATTATCTTCTGGTAGGTGTGGGGAAGTGTGTGAGTGTGAGTGCGCCATGACGAGTCATCCCTTAATTTATCTCACTTAACTTTATGACATCATACTTCTTTTAGAAGGGAAAAATTAAAAAGGAGAGCCTCCGCTCTCCCATTATCAGCCATATATCCTGACTTACTGCGTAATACCGTCGGTTTTGGTATCGACATCATTGTTGATGCCATCACCGGTTTGTACCTTTTTATTGATGTCCGGGCAACGACCG
This sequence comes from Escherichia sp. E3659, assembly GCF_005781135.1. NCBI lineage: Bacteria > Pseudomonadati > Pseudomonadota > Gammaproteobacteria > Enterobacterales > Enterobacteriaceae > Escherichia > Escherichia sp. E3659. Next base: position 70,581 of record NZ_VATQ01000003.1, read on the forward strand.
TCTTTGCACATGGTGTTTTTGTGCTCTTCGTCTTTGGTCATGCCGTCATTATTCATGGATGAACCATTCGGGTGCAGCATAGTCCCGCCCGAGTTGGTATTAACCCCGTTATTGTCGACGTTATTTGGTGCGACATTTTCACGAGCGTCCGGGGCAACCTGGCCCGCATCTGCCGCGGCGTTTGCCTGGCCGTTGTTGGTTTGCGCTCCACTATCGGCAGCCAGTGCGGCGCCGCTGGCAAGGCTTAGAGTGGCAGTCAAAAATAGTGTGGCCAGTTTTGTCATTTTCATAGGATGCTCCTGTTATGGTCGTTATGTCGGATAACCTCTTCCAACAGTGCATTTGCAGGTGAATATCAGGCAATGGTTTAAGATTTCAGCCAGGCAAAGAAATCCAGCAGAGAATCTTGAAATAATTAATAAACAAAGAAGTTACAGTTAGAAATTGTAGGAGAGATCTCGTTTTTTGCGACAATATGGCGTATTTCTTGCCGATTCCAGGATTATTCCGTCCATAGTGTAAAACCCCGTTTACACATTCTGACGGAAGATATAGATTGGAAGGATTGCATTCACCAAGATAAGTATGGCAACACTGGAACAGACATGAATTATCAGAACGACGATTTACGCATCAAAGAAATCAAAGAGTTACTTCCTCCTGTCGCACTGCTGGAAAAATTCCCTGCTACTGAAAATGCCGCGAATACGGTTGCCCATGCCCGAAAAGCGATCCATAAGATCCTGAAAGGTAATGATGATCGCCTGTTAGTGGTGATTGGTCCGTGCTCAATTCATGATCCTGTCGCGGCTAAAGAGTATGCCACTCGCTTGCTGGCGCTGCGTGAAGAGCTAAAAGACGACCTGGAAATCGTAATGCGCGTCTATTTTGAAAAGCCGCGTACCACGGTGGGCTGGAAAGGGCTGATTAACGATCCGCATATGGATAACAGCTTCCAGATCAACGACGGTCTGCGTATTGCCCGTAAATTGCTGCTTGATATTAACGACAGCGGTCTGCCAGCGGCGGGTGAGTTTCTCGACATGATCACCCCACAATATCTCGCTGACCTGATGAGCTGGGGCGCAATTGGCGCACGTACTACGGAATCGCAGGTGCACCGCGAACTGGCATCTGGTCTTTCTTGCCCGGTAGGTTTCAAAAATGGCACAGACGGTACGATTAAAGTGGCTATCGATGCCATTAATGCCGCCGGTGCGCCGCACTGCTTCCTTTCAGTGACCAAATGGGGTCATTCGGCGATTGTGAATACCAGCGGTAACGGCGATTGCCATATCATTCTGCGCGGCGGTAAAGAGCCTAATTACAGTGCAAAACACGTTGCTGAAGTGAAAGAAGGGCTGAACAAAGCAGGCCTGCCAGCACAAGTGATGATTGATTTCAGCCATGCCAACTCGTCCAAACAGTTTAAAAAGCAGATGGATGTGTGTGCTGACGTTTGCCAGCAGATTGCCGGTGGCGAAACAGCCATTATTGGCGTGATGGTGGAAAGCCATCTGGTGGAAGGCAATCAGAGCCTCGAGAGCGGGGAGCCGCTGGCTTATGGCAAGAGTATCACCGATGCCTGTATTGGCTGGGATGATACCGATGCTCTGTTACGCCAACTGGCGAACGCAGTAAAAGCGCGTCGCGGGTAAGGTTTAATTGTCGGATGCGCCGCCAGAGTGGCGTATCCGATGAGTCACCGTAGGCCTGATAAGACGCGCAGCGTCGCATCAGGCAATGTGCTCCATTGTTAGCAACAAAAAAGCCGACTCACTTGCAGTCGGCTTTCTCATTATTAAACGAATGACGTTTACTTCGCTTTACCCTGGTTAGCAACCGCTGCTGCTTTCGCCGCGATCTCGTCAGCATTACCCAGATAATAGCGTTTCAGCGGTTTGAAATTCTCGTCGAACTCATACACCAGCGGCACACCAGTCGGGATATTCAGCTCAAGAATCTCTTCTTCGCTCATGTTATCAAGATATTTCACCAGCGCACGCAGGGAGTTACCGTGTGCGGCGATGATCACGCGCTCACCGCTCTTCATACGCGGCAGAATGGTTTCATTCCAGTAAGGGATCACGCGGTCAATGGTCAGCGCCAGGCTTTCAGTCAGCGGCAGCTCTTTCTCGCTCAGTTTCGCGTAACGCGGATCGTGACCCGGATAACGCTCATCATCTTTAGTCAGTTCCGGCGGAGTCACCGCAAAACCACGACGCCATTGTTTCACCTGCTCGTCGCCATACTTTTCGGCGGTTTCTGCTTTGTTCAGACCCTGCAACGCACCGTAGTGACGTTCGTTCAGTTTCCAGGATTTCTCAACGGGCAGCCATGCCTGATCCAGTTCGTCCAGCACATTCCACAGGGTATGGATAGCGCGTTTCAGCACAGAGGTGTAAGCAAAGTCAAAGCTGTAACCTTCCTCTTTCAGCAGCTTACCTGCTGCTTTTGCTTCGCTTACGCCTTTCTCAGACAGATCCACGTCGTACCAACCGGTGAAACGGTTTTCTTTGTTCCACTGACTTTCGCCATGACGAACCAGAACCAGCTTAGTTACAGCCATATACTTACTCCTCAAATCATCTTTTAATGATAATAATTCTCATTATATTGCCGTGACGAAGCAACAGCAATGCTTACGCATAACCATAGCGAAAATAGTGTCGCAGTGTAAGGTTGTTGTGAATATTGAGTTGCAAATATGTCGGTATTTGCTGGTGATTTGAACAACATGAGGAGAAAGCCCTCATGACGAGGGCTTAACATTACTCAGCAATAAACTGATATTCCGTCAGGCTGGAATACTCTTCGCCAGGACGCAGGAAGCAGTCCGGTTGCGGCCATTCAGGGTGGTTCGGGCTGTCCGGCAGAAACTCGCTTTCCAGCGCCAGGCCTTGCCAGTCGGCGTAAGGTTCAGTTCCTCTTGATGGCGTGCCGCCGAGGAAGTTGCCGGAGTAGAATTGCAGAGCCGGAGCGGTGGTATAGACCTTCAGCTGCAATTTTTCATCTGCTGACCAGACATGCGCCGCCACTTTCTTGCCATCGCCTTTGGCCTGTAACAAGAACGCGTGATCGTAACCTTTCACTTTGCGCTGATCGTCGTCGGCAAGAAACTCACTGGCGATGATTTTGGCGCTGCGGAAATCAAAAGAGGTTCCGGCGACAGATTTCAGGCCGTCGTGGGGAATGCCGCCTTCATCAACCGGCAGATATTCGTCCGCCAGAATCTGCAACTTGTGATTGCGCACGTCAGACTGCTCGCCGTCGAGGTTGAAATAGACGTGATTAGTCATATTCACCGGGCAAGGTTTATCAACTGTGGCGCGATAAGTAATAGAGATACGGTTATCGTCGGTCAGACGATATTGCACCGTCGCGCCGAGATTACCCGGGAAGCCCTGATCGCCATCATCTGAACTCAGGGCAAACAGCACCTGACGATCGTTCTGGTTCACAATCTGCCAGCGGCGTTTGTCGAACCCTTCCGGGCCGCCGTGCAGTTGGTTGACGCCCTGACTTGGTAACAGCGTCACGGTTTCACCGTCAAAGGTATAACGACTATTGGCGATACGGTTGGCATAACGACCAATAGAGGCCCCGAGAAACGCGGCCTGATCCTGATAGCATTCCGGGCTGGCGCAGCCAAGCAGAGCCTCGCGGACGCTGCCATCGGAAAGCGGAATACGGGCTGAAAGTAAAGTCGCACCCCAGTCCATCAGCGTGACTACCATCCCTGCGTTGTTACGCAAAGTTAACAGTCGGTACGGCTGACCATCGGGTGCCAGTGCGGGAGTTTCGTTCAGCACTGTCCTGCTCCTTGTGATGGTTTACACACGTAAAAAGTCTCTTTAATACCTGTTTTTGCTTCATATTGTTCAGCGACAGCTTGCTGTACGGCAGGCACCAGCTCTTCCGGAATAAGCGCGACGATACAGCCGCCAAATCCGCCGCCGGTCATGCGTACGCCACCTTTGTCGCCAATCACAGCTTTTACGATTTCAACCAGAGTGTCAATTTGCGGCACGGTGATTTCGAAATCATCGCGCATAGAGGCATGAGAATCCGCCATTAACTCGCCCATACGTTTGAGGTCGCCTTGCTCCAGCGCGCTGGCAGCTTCAACGGTGCGGGCGTTTTCAGTCAGGATATGACGCACGCGTTTCGCGACGATCGGGTCCAGTTCATGTGCAACAGCGTTAAACTCTTCAATGGTGACATCGCGCAGAGCTGGCTGCTGGAAGAAACGCGCACCGGTTTCGCACTGTTCACGACGGGTGTTGTATTCGCTGCCAACCAGGGTACGTTTGAAGTTACTGTTGATGATGACGACAGCTACGCCTTTCGGCATGGAAACAGCTTTGGTCCCCAGTGAGCGGCAATCGATCAGCAAGGCATGATCTTTCTTGCCGAGCGCGGAAATCAGTTGATCCATGATTCCACAGTTACAGCCTACAAACTGGTTTTCTGCTTCCTGACCATTAAGCGCGATTTGTGCGCCGTCCAGCGGCAGATGATAAAGCTGCTGCAATACGGTTCCGACCGCGACTTCCAGTGAAGCGGAAGAACTTAACCCGGCACCCTGCGGCACGTTGCCGCTGATCACCATGTCCACGCCGCCGAAGTTGTTGTTACGCAGTTGCAGATGTTTCACCACGCCACGAACGTAGTTAGCCCATTGATAGTTTTCATGAGCGACAATGGGCGCATCAAGGGAAAACTCGTCAAGCTGATTTTCATAATCGGCTGCCATTACGCGAACTTTACGGTCATCGCGTGGTGTGCAGCTAATGACGGTTTGATAATCAATCGCGCAGGGTAGAACGAAACCGTCGTTGTAGTCGGTGTGTTCACCAATCAAATTCACGCGGCCAGGCGCCTGAATGGTGTGAGTGGCAGGGTAGCCAAATGCGTTGGCAAACAGAGATTGTGTTTTTTCTTTCAGACTCATTTCTTACACTCCGGATTCGCGAAAATGGATATCGCTGACTGCGCGCAAACGCTCTGCTGCCTGTTCTGCGGTCAGGTCTCGCTGGGTCTCTGCCAGCATTTCATAACCAACCATAAATTTACGTACGGTGGCGGAGCGCAGCAGAGGCGGATAAAAGTGCGCGTGCAGCTGCCAGTGTTGATTCTCTTCGCCATTAAATGGCGCACCGTGCCAGCCCATAGAGTAGGGGAAGGAGCACTGGAAGAGGTTGTCATAACGACTGGTCAGCTTTTTCAACGCCAGCGCCAAATCGCTGCGCTGGGCGTCGGTCAAATCGGTGATCCGTAAAACGTGGGCTTTGGGCAGCAGTAGCGTTTCGAACGGCCAGGCAGCCCAGTAAGGCACTACGGCTAACCAGTGTTCGGTTTCGACAACGGTACGGCTACCGTCTGCCAGCTCGCGCTGAACATAATCCACCAGCATTGGCGATTTCTGCTCGGCAAAATATTCTTTTTGCAGGCGGTCTTCGCGCTCAGCTTCGTTAGGCAGGAAGCTATTTGCCCAAATCTGTCCGTGCGGATGCGGGTTAGAGCAGCCCATCGCCGCGCCTTTGTTTTCAAAGACCTGCACCCATGGGTACGTTTTTCCCAGCTCTGCGGTTTGCTCCTGCCAGGTTTTGACGATTTCCGTCAATGCCGCAACGCTCAGTTCTGGCAGTGTTTTACTGTGATCCGGTGAAAAGCAGATCACCCGGCTGGTACCGCGCGCGCTCTGGCAACGCATCAGCGGATCGTTGCTTTCTGGCGCATCTGGCGTGTCAGACATCAAGGCCGCAAAGTCATTAGTGAAAACGTAAGTCCCGGTGTAATCGGGGTTTTTATCGCCTGTCACCCGCACATTACCTGCGCAGAGAAAGCAATCTGGATCGTGCGCAGGTAACACCTGTTTGGCTGGTGTTTCCTGCGCCCCCTGCCAGGGGCGCTTAGCGCGGTGCGGTGAAACCAGAATCCATTGCCCGGTGAGCGGGTTGTAGCGGCGATGTGGATGATCAACGGGATTAAATTGCGTCATGGTCGTTCCTTAATCGGGATATCCCTGTGGATGGCGTGACTGCCAGTGCCAGGTGTCCTGCGCCATTTCATCGAGTGTGCGCGTTACGCGCCAGTTCAGTTCGCGATCGGCTTTGCTGGCATCCGCCCAGTAGGCCGGAAGGTCGCCCTCGCGACGCGGTGCAAAATGATAGTTAACCGGTTTGCCGCAGGCTTTGCTGAAGGCATTAACCACGTCCAGCACGCTGCTGCCGACGCCTGCGCCGAGGTTGTAGATGTGTACACCAGGCTTGTTCGCCAGTTTTTCCATCGCCACGACGTGACCGTCCGCCAGATCCATTACGTGGATGTAATCGCGTACGCCAGTACCGTCTTCGGTCGGATAATCGTTACCAAAAATTGCCAGCGAGTCGCGACGGCCTACAGCAACCTGGGCAATGTACGGCATCAGGTTATTCGGAATGCCTTGCGGATCTTCGCCCATATCGCCCGACGGATGTGCACCAACCGGGTTGAAGTAGCGCAGCAGGGCAATGCTCCAGTCCGGCTGGGCTTTTTGCAGATCGGTGAGGATCTGTTCCACCATCAGTTTGCTTTTGCCATAAGGGCTTTGCGGTGTGCCGGTCGGGAAGCTTTCAACGTAGGGAATTTTGGGCTGATCGCCATAGACGGTGGCGGAGGAGCTAAAAATAAAGTTTTTGACGTTAGCGGCGCGCATGGCGCTAATCAGGCGCAGAGTGCCGTTGACGTTGTTGTCGTAATATTCCAGCGGTTTTTGTACCGATTCGCCAACGGCTTTCAGCCCGGCGAAGTGGATCACGGTGTCGATAGCGTGATCGTGCAGGATCTCGGTCATCAACGCTTCGTTACGGATATCGCCTTCAACAAACGTTGGATGTTTGCCGCCTAAACGCTCGATAACAGGCAGTACGCTGCGCTTACTGTTACAGAGGTTATCAAGAATGATGACATCATGACCGTTTTGCAGTAATTGCACACAGGTATGACTTCCAATGTAACCGCTACCACCGGTAACCAGAACTCTCATAATTCGCTCCATTAGGCTTATGGTATGAAATAACCATAGCATAACAAAGATGCGAAAAGTGTGACATGGAATAAATTAGTGGAATCGTTTACACAAGAATTTAGCCGTTTTTTATGCGCGATTAAGTGATTATAAAACAGAGGGTTTATGAATGATTGCGCTTTTTATCTGAAAAAAAGATGCGGTTTCATGCCTGGATGCGTCTAGCCCTGTGCCGGATAACGCGTTTACGCCGCATCCGGCACGGTCAGCACTACCGACTCAGTTTATTTTTGTCAGTGCATAGCGATAAAGGTCACCGTCCGGCACGAACTCCAGACGATGGGTAATACAGGCAGGCGCATCTTCAGCGTGGTGCGAAACAAACAATAATTGCGTTTCACCTTCGCTAATCAGCACATCAACAAAACGGCGGATAAGCTGGCGATTGAGCGGATCCAGCCCCTGCAATGGTTCATCGAGAATAAGCAACGTTGGATGTTTCACCAGCGCGCGGACGATCAGCGCCAGACGTTGTTGCCCCCAGGAAAGACTATGGAACGGAGCGTCAGCCGTGCGTTTATCAATGCCGAGAATATCCAGCCACTGCTGCACCAGTTTTTGCTGGCGATCCGAAACGGCCTGATAAATGCCAATCGAATCAAAATAGCCAGAAAGAATCACATTACGCACGGTAGTGCTGACCCGGTAATCCAGATGCAAACTACTGCTGACGTAACCGATATGCTTTTTAATATCCCAGATGGTTTCGCCGCTGCCGCGACGTCGTCCGAAAAGCGTCAAATCGTTGCTGTAACCTTGCGGATGATCGCCAGTAATCAGGCTTAATAATGTCGATTTTCCCGCGCCATTGGGCCCGATAATTTGCCAGTGTTCGCCAGGATTCACCTGCCAGCTAAGGTTATTTAGAATGGGGCGATCGTTATAAGAAACCACGCCATTGTTCAGCACAATGCGCGGTTCGTTGGCGGGTAAGGCGTGACGTGCTGAAGGTTCATCCGGCTCCGGCAGTTGCACACCTTCAAGCTGTTCGCTATGCGCCAGTTGCGCGACGAGTGCTTGCTGGAGCAGTTCCTCTTTAGCGCCAGTTTCCGCTAACGTGCAATCCGCCAGCACGCCAGCAAACTGGACAAATTCCGGGATCTCATCGAAGCGATTGAGCACCAGTACCAGAGTAATACCGGACTGATGTAACGAGGCGAGTCGCTCAGCCAGCTGCTGACGTGAGGCAACATCCAGGCCATCGAACGGCTCATCAAGAATCAGTAAGTCAGGCTCCGACATCAGCGCCTGACACAGCAGGGTTTTTCGCGTCTCGCCAGTGGAAAGATATTTAAAACGTCGGTCGAGCAGGGCGGTAATGCCGAACTGCTGCGCCAGTTGCGCGCAACGCGGTGCGTCCTTAACTTCATCCTGAATGATCTCAGCCGTGGTGCGCCCGGTGTCATCTTCGCCAGGGCCGAGCATATCGGTGTTATTCCGCTGCCATTCGTCGCTGACGAGCTTTTGCAATTGCTCGAAGGAGAGACGAGTGATGTGGGAGAACTGGCTGTGCCGTTCACCTTTCAAAAGCGGAAGTTCACCGGCCAGCGCGCGGGCCAGCGCCGACTTCCCGCTTCCATTCGAACCGACAAACGCCCAACTATCACCCGCGTTTAACATTAACTGAGGCAATTGCAGCGTTTTTGTGTCGCTAAGACGAAACGTGCCTTGCAAAATTTGCAACAATGACATTTTATATCCCATTTTTTGCAGCGATTACTGACAGGGATACGTGTTTCATAACAAATTGTCAACACGCTTAGCACAGTGTGGCGATAATCACGCTGTCGGCATTAAAGTAGGCCGTGACATTCTGTCCTTGCTCAAGAGAAGCCGCTTCATTTACCGGCACCGTGGCGCAAAGGGTTTGCCCGTCGGGTAGCGCCATTAATACTTCGCACTGTTCTGCGCCGCGCTCTATATGGCGAATAATGCCCGGCAATTGGTTGTCGGCACTCTGGGCTACGGTGTCATCCTGGGTAATGTTCACCCACGGCGCTTTCAGCAGAATCAACACTTCTTTGCCTTCATCCAGCCCCAGACGCGCGCCACTTTGCGCGGTAATCGCGACTTTCAGACGTGTTTTACCATCGGCCAGTAAGACATCAACATGCTGTTGAACGTCATCATGATCGCGGGCGGTGATGGTGCCGAACCATTGGTTACGGGCGCTGGTTTGCAGTGAAAAACGTGAGATCGCGGCCAGCAGGCTGTTCAGCGGCAGGGCGTCATCGTCACTTAACACATCAAAGGCTTTTTGCTGGATCTGGGCGAGAAGATCGTAAAGCTGAATCAGTCGTTGACCATAGCGGGTCAGCACAGCACCGCCACCGCCTTTTCCGCCCGTAGCTCGTTCGACCAGAATATGCTCACTTAACTGATTCATTTCGTTAATGGCATCCCAGGCGCTTTTATAGCTGATACCGGCATCTTTCGCCCCCTGGCTGATGGAACCGGAAAGCGCGATGTGTTTTAGTAGCGAAATGCGGCGTGGGTCGGCAAAGAGCTTTTGTTGAAGCTTAAGGGTGAGAAGGATTTCGGCCTGCATAACAATGTCCTGGCAAAAATCTTATTGTGACGGAAAATGCGCGCCACGCAAAGCTGACCGCACAAAAGGGGAGTGCTTTTCTGTGCTTAACGGTTAGAATAGTCACAGGACTACATCTGGAGTTGACCATGTTAGAGTTATTAAAAAGTCTGGTATTCGCCGTAATCATGGTACCTATCGTGATGGCCATCATCCTGGGTCTGATTTACGGTCTTGGTGAAGTATTCAACATCTTTTCTGGTGTTGGTAAAAAAGACCAGCCTGGACAAAATCATTGATTCCATGAATGCCCGCTGAGTCGGGCATTTTCTTTTTCTCAACTTCCTGCTTTTCCTGCCGATATTTTTTCTATCTACCTCTCAAAGGTTAACAATAACTGCTGGGAAAATTCTGAACTTACCGCTATATTGACGCCTACATAACGTTAAATAAAGGGGTTACAAATGGCTCGTAAATGGTTAAACCTGTTTGCCGGGGCGGCGCTCTCTTTCACTGTTGCTGGCAATGCGTTGGCGGATGAAGGGAAAATCACGGTTTTTGCCGCAGCATCACTGACCAACGCGATGCAGGATATCGCTACGCAGTATAAAAAAGAGAAAGGTGTAGACGTCGTTTCTTCTTTCGCCTCTTCTTCTACTCTGGCTCGTCAGATTGAAGCAGGTGCGCCAGCGGATCTGTTTATTTCTGCCGATCAGAAATGGATGGATTATGCAATTGATAAAAAAGGAATTGATACCGCCACGCGTCAAACATTGCTCGGCAATAGCCTGGTCGTTGTAGCACCGAAAGCCAGCGAGCAGAAAGAGTTCACCATCGACAGCAAAACTAACTGGACCTCTCTGCTGAATGGCGGCCGCCTGGCGGTTGGCGATCCGGAACATGTTCCGGCTGGCATTTATGCGAAAGAAGCTCTGCAAAAACTGGGCGCATGGGATACGCTCTCCCCGAAACTGGCTCCGGCAGAAGATGTTCGTGGGGCGCTGGCGCTGGTCGAACGTAATGAAGCGCCGCTGGGTATTGTCTACGGTTCTGACGCAGTTGCCAGCAAAGGGGTAAAAGTGGTCGCCACCTTCCCGGAAGATTCGCATAAAAAAGTGGAATATCCGGTTGCCGTCGTGGAAGGGCATAACAACGCGACAGTGAAAGCATTTTACGATTATCTGAAGGGACCGCAGGCTGCGGAAATCTTTAAACGTTACGGATTTACAACTAAGTAATGATACTGACCGATCCAGAATGGCAGGCGGTTTTATTAAGCCTGAAAGTTTCTTCCCTGGCTGTGCTGTTTAGCCTGCCGTTTGGGATCTTTTTTGCCTGGTTACTGGTGCGTTGCACGTTTCCGGGCAAAGCTCTGCTCGACAGCGTACTGCATCTACCGCTGGTGTTACCGCCCGTGGTTGTCGGTTATCTGCTGCTGGTTTCTATGGGACGGCGCGGATTTATCGGCGAACGCCTGTATGACTGGTTTGGCATTACCTTCGCGTTTAGCTGGCGCGGCGCGGTTCTCGCTGCCGCCGTCATGTCTTTTCCGTTGATGGTGCGGGCGATTCGTCTGGCGCTGGAAGGGGTTGATGTCAAACTGGAACAGGCCGCAAGAACGCTGGGGGCCGGGCGCTGGCGCGTTTTCTTTACTATCACGTTACCGCTGACGTTGCCGGGAATTATCGTCGGTACAGTACTGGCTTTCGCCCGTTCGCTCGGTGAATTTGGCGCAACCATCACCTTTGTTTCGAACATTCCAGGTGAAACGCGAACCATTCCTTCTGCCATGTATACCCTGATCCAGACCCCTGGCGGTGAAAGCGGCGCAGCGAGACTGTGCATTATTTCTATTGCGCTGGCGATGATCTCCCTGTTGATTTCAGAATGGCTGGCCAGAATCAGCCGTGAACGGGCGGGGCGCTAACCATGCTGGAACTGAATTTTTCCCAGACCTTGGGCAACCATTGCCTGACTATTAATGAAACGCTGCCCGCCAATGGCATCACTGCTATCTTTGGCGTCTCTGGTGCCGGAAAAACTTCGCTGATTAACGCCATTAGTGGACTGACGCGCCCGCAAAAAGGGCGGATTGTCCTCAATGGTCGGGTACTAAATGATGCCGAAAAAGGTATCTGCCTGACGCCGGAAAAGCGTCGCGTTGGCTATGTGTTTCAGGATGCACGGCTGTTCCCGCATTACAAAGTGCGTGGCAATCTGCGCTACGGCATGGCGAAAAGTATGGTCGATCAGTTTGATAAGCTGGTGGCGCTTTTAGGCATTGAACCGTTGCTTGACCGTTTACCGGGCAGCCTGTCCGGAGGCGAAAAACAGCGTGTGGCAATTGGTCGGGCATTGCTGACGGCTCCGGAATTATTATTGCTGGATGAACCACTGGCGTCGCTGGATCTTCCGCGCAAACGCGAGCTATTGCCTTATCTGCAACGGCTGACGCGGGAAATCAACATTCCGATGCTGTATGTCAGTCATTCGCTGGATGAAATCCTCCATCTGGCGGACAAAGTGATGGTACTGGAAAACGGCCAGGTGAAAGCTTTCGGGGCGCTGGAAGAAGTGTGGGGCAGTAGCGTGATGAATCCGTGGCTGCCGAAAGAGCAACAAAGCAGCATTCTGAAAGTAACGGTACTGGAACATCATCCGCGTTACGCAATGACCGCGCTGGCGCTGGGCGATCAGCATTTATGGGTTAATAAGCTGGATGAACCGCTGCAAGCCGCGCTACGCATCCGCATCCAGGCTTCCGATGTTTCTCTGGTTTTACAACCGCCGCAACAAACCAGCATCCGCAATGTGCTGCGCGCAAAAGTCGTCAATAGCTATGACGATAACGGCCAGGTGGAAGTGGAACTGGAAGTCGGCGGTAAAACGCTGTGGGCGCGAATAAGCCCGTGGGCCAGGGATGAACTGGCGATCAAACCTGGCCTGTGGCTATACGCGCAAATTAAAAGTGTGTCGATAACCGCCTGATTAAATCAGGTGGCTATAAATAAACTGGGCGATGCTGTCGGTGGTATTGTCACCAATCACGATATTGGCGCGTGCTTTTACCGCGTCATCGGCATTGCCCATCGCTACACCCGTTCCGGCAGCCTCCAGCATACTGATATCATTGAAGTTATCGCCGAATGCGACTACGTTTTCCATCGACCAGCCTTGCGCCTCAACCCATTTCGTCAGGCGTTTGCCTTTACTGTTGCCGCCGCGCGCAATATCAACCTGATCGTGCCAGGACCATTCACACTCCAGACCCAACTCATGTTCAACATGCTTACCAAAATGCTGTAACTGCGGCAGGTCATCGTGCGTCAGAGCGAACTTCCACACGGCGTTAACTTGTTGCGCCGTTTCAGCCAGAGAAGCGACTTGTGTGAAAGTCGGGCGCTGTTCCGGCGGCAAAGTCTGCGCCCAGTTAGACGTGCGAATGACATGTCCGGTCGGATGCTCATAGACCATTGCGTCATCCACATACATCAGACCGTGAATGTGGTGTTCATTCAGCATCTCAATGAGTTGCAGGGCTTTGTTAACGGGCATTGGATCGGCTTCAAGTACAGTTTTTGCATGATAATCATACAAATAGGTGCCATTACAGCAAATAGCAGGTGTATCCAGCGCCAGCGCCTGATAAAAAGGATGAATAGCGACGTGATGGCGACCCGTGACGATAATCAATTGGTAACCTGCTTCGCGAGCGCGGGCAAGCGCTTCAATCGATGAGGGAAGCAGAGTCTTTTTCGGGGTCAATAAGGTGCCGTCTAAGTCGAGAGCAATCACGCGTGTGGTCATGGCGTTTTCCAGATTAAGGTTAAGAATTTTCGTCTGCGCGAATGGTACACCGATACCACTATCGGACAAAATTCTGCGTTTTAATTCAGCATTCACCGCCAAAAGCGACTAATTTTAGCTGTTAAAGTCAGTTGCTAAATGCAAAGGAGCATTCATGAAGCAAACAGTTTATATCGCCAGCCCTGAGAGCCAGCAAATTCACGTCTGGAACCTGAATCATGAAGGCGTGCTGACGCTGACACAGGTTGTCGATGTGCCGGGGCAGGTGCAGCCAATGGTGGTCAGCCCGGATAAACGTTATCTCTATGTTGGTGTTCGCCCTGAGTTTCGCGTCCTGGCGTATCGTATCGCCCCGGACGATGGCGCACTGACCTTTGCCGCAGAGTCTGCGCTGCCGGGTAGCCCGACGCATATTTCCACCGATCACCAGGGGCAGTTTGTCTTTGTAGGTTCTTACAATGCGGGTAACGTGAGCGTAACGCGCCTGGAAGATGGCCTGCCAGTGGGCGTCGTCGATGTGGTCGAGGGGCTGGACGGTTGCCATTCCGCCAATATCTCACCAGATAACCGCACCCTGTGGGTTCCGGCATTAAAGCAGGATCGTATTTGCCTGTTTACAGTCAGCGATGACGGTCATCTGGTGGCGCAGGACCCGGCAGAAGTGACTACCGTTGAAGGGGCCGGTCCGCGTCATATGGTGTTCCATCCAAACGAACAATATGCATATTGCGTCAATGAGTTAAACAGCTCAGTGGATGTCTGGGAACTGAAAGATCCGCACGGCAATATCGAATGTGTCCAGACGCTGGATATGATGCCGGAAAACTTCTCCGACACCCGTTGGGCGGCTGATATTCATATCACCCCGGATGGTCGTCATTTATACGCCTGCGACCGTACCGCCAGTCTGATTACCGTTTTCAGCGTTTCAGAAGATGGCAGCGTATTGAGTAAAGAAGGATACCAGCCAACGGAAACCCAACCGCGCGGCTTTAATGTTGATCACAGTGGCAAGTATCTGATTGCCGCAGGGCAAAAATCGCACCACATCGCGGTATACGAAATTGCTGGCGAGCAGGGGTTGCTTCATGAAAAAGGCCGTTATGCGGTCGGGCAGGGGCCAATGTGGGTTGTGGTGAACGCACACTAACCGCTGATTTACCCGGCGCTGAATCTCCTGCGCCGGGAGTATTAACCTATCTCTTGTAACGCGTGTCTCTGGCGTTCGACGATATTGGTCCACAAATTGTCTTTATCGTCAGTCCATAAATTAATCAGCAAGGCAAAAAAGCGTTCTGCTGCTGGAGAAAGTACGGCATCTTTACGGCGAATTATTCCCAATGTCCGACGTATAACGGGTTCCACCAATGGGATACCAATAATCGAAGAATAGGGCGCATGAGGCATTGCCAGGCCAGGAAGCGCCGAAATACCCAGTCCCGCTTCCACCAATCCTAATGACGTCGAAAGATGACGCACTTCATAAAACCAGTCCAGTTTCCAGGGCTTATCGGACAATTTTTGCTCAATCAGCAGTCGGTTGCCGCTGGAGGAACGCACGCCAATCATTTTGTAACCTACTAACTCCTGCCATTCCACCAGCTGCTTTTTGGCCAATGGATGGTCACGCCGACAGGCCAGCACGAACGGCTCATTGACCAGTGGGGTAAAGTCAATGGATGAATTTGTGACATTGTTCATGTTTATGCCAAAGTCAGATTCATTGCACAGCACCGATTCCATGCAATTATTCGTGCCTTGTTCCAGAATCCGCACTTTAATATTGGGATACAGCTCATTAAATTTACCGATTGCCAGTGGTAAAAAATAAAATACCGCGGTCGGAATACACGCTAACGTCACCATACCACGATGATAAGCATTCATATCGCGAATACTAAAAAGCGTTTCATCGAATTTCTTTATTAATTCCCGAGCCTCCGGGAGCAACCTTTTTCCTGCTTTTGTTAACGTAACCTTGCGAGTTGTACGCTCAAAAAGTTGAATGTGTAAATCTTCTTCCATCTTTTTTATTCTGCGCGTTAATGCAGGTTGCGTAATATTAAGTAATTTAGCAGCATTGTTAAATGAACTGGACTCTGCCAGCGTAACAAATGCCTTCATACTTGATAATTCATGCTTCATTATTACTCCGAAAAATGGAAGCGGTGCGTTTTAGTGATTTACAGTTAAACAGTTTAACTGCAATTTAATCACTTAAATTAATGAAAAAATGTTATTAATCGTGGAGCTAAAGTCATTAGAGATGCTTTGCCCTTAATGTAACTATATCGCAATAAGTTATGTTTTTAAATTGAGGGCATTATTATGAAAAAAATACCCTGCGTGATGATGCGAGGTGGAACCTCGAGGGGCGCGTTCCTGTTAGCGGAACATTTACCCGAAGATCAAACGCAGCGCGATAAAATATTGATGGCAATTATGGGTTCCGGTAACGATCTGGAAATAGATGGTATCGGCGGCGGTAATCCGCTGACCAGTAAAGTCGCCATTATTAGCCGTTCCGACGATCCGCGTGCTGATGTCGATTATCTGTTTGCTCAGGTTATCGTCCATGAGCAGCGTGTCGATACGACACCCAACTGCGGCAATATGCTGTCTGGGGTTGGGGCATTCGCTATTGAAAATGGTTTGATTGCAGCGACATCACCGGTCACCCGTGTGCGTATCCGCAACGTCAATACCGGTACGTTCATCGAAGCTGATGTGCAAACGCCAAATGGTGTTGTCGAGTACGAGGGTAGCGCCAGAATTGATGGTGTGCCAGGGACAGCCGCACCGGTCGCTCTCACTTTCCTGAATGCCGCAGGAACAAAAACCGGAAAAGTCTTCCCGACTGATAAACAGATTGATTATTTTGACGATGTTCCAGTGACCTGTATTGATATGGCGATGCCAGTCGTCATTATTCCGGCTGAATATCTGGGCAAAACAGGCTATGAATTACCGGCGGAACTGGATGCCGACAAAGCATTATTAGCCTGCATTGAATCTATCCGTCTGCAAGCGGGTAAAGCAATGGGCTTAGGCGATGTCAGTAATATGGTTATCCCTAAACCTGTGCTTATTTCTCCAGCGCAGAAAGGCGGGGCAATTAATGTGCGTTATTTTATGCCGCATTCTTGCCATCGCGCGCTGGCAATAACTGGCGCTATTGCCATTTCCAGTAGCTGTGCATTGGAAGGCACCGTCACCCGACAAATCGTCCCTTCTGTGGGGTACGGCAATATCAATATTGAACACCCCAGTGGTGCGCTTGACGTTCATTTAAGTAATGAAGGTCAGGATGCCACAACGTTACGTGCATCTGTTATTCGGACGACCAGAAAAATATTTTCCGGTGAAGTTTATCTTCCCTGAAAAATTTCGTTGTCGTGATAAGGACAATCAATAAAGGACTTCTGTATGAGTCATACAGAAAGAACAGGATTTTAAATGAATAAGAAATCGTTATGGAAGCTAATTCTGATATTAGCGATCCCATGTATTATTGGCGTTATGCCAGCCCCGGCAGGATTAAGCGAACTGGCATGGGTACTTTTTGGTATTTACCTGGCGGCGATTGTGGGGCTGGTTATCAAGCCTTTCCCGGAACCTGTCGTACTGTTAATTGCCGTTGCTGCCTCGATGGTGGTGGTCGGTAACTTATCTGACGGTGCGTTTAAAACCACCGCCGTATTAAGCGGTTACTCTTCAGGTACCACCTGGCTGGTGTTCTCGGCGTTTACCTTAAGCGCCGCATTTGTGACCACCGGCTTAGGTAAACGTATTGCCTATTTGCTGATTGGTAAAATTGGTAGCACTACCCTGGGTCTGGGTTACGTTACGGTATTCCTCGATCTGGTACTGGCTCCGGCAACACCGTCTAACACCGCGCGTGCGGGCGGCATTGTATTACCGATCATCAACAGCGTGGCTGTGGCTTTGGGATCAGAACCTGAAAAAAGCCCGCGTCGTGTCGGACATTACTTGATGATGTCCATTTACATGGTCACCAAAACCACCAGCTATATGTTCTTTACCGCAATGGCAGGGAACATTCTGGCGCTGAAAATGATCAACGACATTCTGCATCTGCAAATTAGCTGGGGGGGATGGGCGCTGGCCGCCGGATTGCCGGGCATCATTATGCTGCTGGTTACTCCGCTGGTGATTTACACCATGTATCCGCCAGAAATTAAAAAGGTGGATAACAAAACCATCGCCAAAGCGGGCCTTGCTGAACTGGGGCCGATGAAAATCCGTGAAAAAATGCTGCTCGGTGTCTTTGTGCTGGCGCTGCTGGGCTGGATTTTCAGTAAAACGCTCGGGGTTGATGAATCCACTGTGGCAATCGTTGTTATGGCGACCATGCTGCTGCTAGGAATCGTTACCTGGGAAGACGTGGTTAAAAATAAAGGCGGCTGGAATACATTAATCTGGTACGGCGGTATTATCGGCTTAAGCTCCTTATTATCGAAAGTTAAATTCTTCGAATGGTTAGCTGAAGTCTTTAAAAATAACCTGGCATTTGATGGTCACGGTAACGTTGCTTTCTTCGTTATTATTTTCCTCAGCATCATCGTGCGTTATTTCTTCGCTTCCGGTAGTGCCTATATCGTTGCCATGTTACCGGTATTTGCCATGCTGGCGAACGTCTCCGGTGCACCGTTAATGTTAACCGCGCTGGCACTGTTGTTCTCCAACTCCTACGGCGGCATGGTTACTCACTATGGTGGCGCGGCTGGTCCGGTCATCTTTGGTGTGGGTTACAACGATATTAAATCCTGGTGGTTGGTCGGTGCGGTACTGACGATATTAACCTTCCTGGTGCATATCACCCTCGGCGTATGGTGGTGGAATATGCTGATCGGCTGGAACATGCTGTAAAAATACTCGTCGTACTTCAAGTTGCATGTACTGCGTCCGCGTTCGCTCACCCCAGTCACTTACTTATGTAAGTGACTGGGGATTCACTCGCTTGTCGCCTTCCTGCAACTCGAATTATTTAGAGTATATCCATTTATTATCTTTCTGCGCACTTCACGGTGCGCAGATATCTGGAGCATTTGATGATCAAGTTATCTGAAAAAGGCGTGTTTCTCGCCAGTAATAACGAAATAATTGCCGAAGAACATTTCACCGGCGAAATAAAAAAAGAAGAAGCAAAAAAAGGCACTATTGCCTGGTCAATACTCTCTTCTCATAATACGTCCGGAAATATGGATAAACTTAAAATTAAGTTTGATTCATTAGCCTCTCACGATATTACCTTTGTTGGTATTGTACAGACCGCTAAAGCGTCCGGTATGGAACGTTTCCCGCTGCCGTATGTGCTGACCAACTGCCATAACTCACTCTGTGCTGTGGGCGGCACCATTAACGGTGATGACCATATTTTTGGTTTATCGGCGGCCCAGCGTTATGGCGGTATTTTTGTGCCTCCGCATATTGCGGTCATCCATCAATATATGCGTGAAATGATGGCAGGCGGCGGCAAAATGATCCTCGGGTCAGACAGCCACACCCGTTACGGTGCATTAGGGACAATGGCAGTCGGTGAGGGCGGCGGCGAGTTGGTAAAACAGCTGCTTAATGACACCTGGGATATCGACTATCCGGGCGTGGTTGCGGTGCATCTGACCGGAAAACCTGCGCCGTATGTGGGGCCGCAGGATGTGGCGCTGGCTATCATCGGTGCCGTGTTCAAAAACGGCTACGTCAAAAACAAAGTGATGGAATTCGTAGGTCCCGGTGTTGCTGCGCTCTCTACCGATTTCCGTAACAGCGTAGACGTAATGACTACCGAAACGACCTGTTTAAGTTCTGTCTGGCAAACTGATGAAGAAGTGCATAATTGGCTGGCGCTTCACGGTCGCGGCCAGGATTACTGCCAGCTTAACCCTCAACCGATGGCGTACTACGATGGCTGCATCAGCGTTGATTTAAGTGCCATCAAACCGATGATTGCGCTGCCGTTCCACCCGAGCAACGTGTATGAAATCGACACGCTGAACCAGAACCTGACCGACATTCTGCGTGAGATTGAAATTGAGTCCGAACGCGTGGCGCACGGTAAAGCCAAACTCTCGCTGCTGGATAAAGTGGAAAATGGTCGCCTGAAAGTGCAGCAGGGGATTATCGCGGGCTGTTCTGGCGGTAACTATGAAAACGTTATCGCCGCAGCAAATGCGCTGCGCGGTCAATCCTGTGGTAATGACACCTTCTCGCTGGCGGTTTACCCGTCATCACAGCCGGTGTTTATGGATCTTGCCAAAAAAGGTGTGGTAGCCGATTTGATTGGCGCAGGCGCAATCATCAGAACCGCGTTCTGCGGCCCATGCTTTGGCGCGGGCGATACGCCAATCAACAACGGTTTGAGTATTCGCCACACCACGCGTAACTTCCCGAACCGCGAAGGCTCTAAGCCAGCCAATGGGCAGATGTCAGCGGTGGCGTTGATGGACGCTCGTTCTATTGCTGCGACTGCGGCAAACGGTGGCTATTTAACCTCTGCCAGCGAACTCGATTGCTGGGACAACGTGCCGGAGTACGCCTTCGATGTAACGCCGTATAAAAACCGTGTTTATCAGGGCTTTGTGAAAGGGACGACTCAGCAACCGCTGATCTACGGACCGAACATCAAAGACTGGCCGGAATTGGGCGCGCTGACTGACAATATCGTCCTCAAAGTGTGCTCGAAGATCCTCGACGAAGTGACCACCACTGACGAATTGATTCCTTCCGGTGAAACCTCTTCGTATCGTTCAAATCCGATTGGTCTGGCGGAGTTTACCCTGTCACGCCGTGATCCTGGTTATGTTGGCAGAAGTAAAGCCACTGCCGAGCTGGAAAATCAGCGTCTGGCGGGGAATGTCAGCGAACTGGCAGACGTTTTTGCGCGCATTAAGCAGATTGCTGGTCAGGAAAATATTGATCCGCTGCAAACTGAAATTGGCAGCATGGTCTATGCGGTCAAACCAGGCGATGGTTCTGCGCGTGAGCAGGCGGCGAGCTGCCAGCGAGTGATTGGCGGTCTGGCGAATATTGCCGAGGAGTACGCGACTAAACGCTACCGTTCCAACGTCATCAACTGGGGGATGTTACCGCTGCAAATGGCGGAAGCACCGAACTTTGACGTAGGTGATTACATTTACATCCCCGGCATTAAAGCGGCGCTGGATAATCCAGGTACGACATTTAAAGGTTATGTGATCCATAAAGATGCGCCGGTAACGGAGATTACGCTCTATATGGAAAGTCTGACTGCTGAAGAGCGCGAGATTATCAAAGCGGGTAGTTTGATTAACTTCAATAAAAACCGTCAGATATAAAAAGCGCCATGTGAATGTAGGTCGCATCCGGCACTTATTGTCGGATGTGATGCTGGCGCATCTTATCCGACCTACAGATAGCATCGAACCGTAGGCCGGATAAGGTGTTTACGCCGCATCCGGCACTTATTGTCGGATGTGATGCTGGCGCATCTTATCCGACCTACGAATCGCATCGAACCGTAGGCCGGATAAGGCGTTTACGCAGCATTCGGCAAATAGTTAATAGCTCTTACTTCTTCGCCTCTGCAACCACTTTGCTACCCACGCCGCGGTTATTGTATTCCCACATGCGGTTGTAGTTAGTGTCATTCAGATTGCGCTGTACTTCGTCGCTATCGTCAACGCTGCCGGTATTACCCGCAAATGGACGATTGGAAATCACCGCATCGGCCCACGGTTTAGCCGTGTTAAAACCTTCGTTGATGGCGCTATCACGGATCACCACCTGACCGTTGGTATTAGCATCAACATCCAGCGAGCGGCCCAGTTGCGCCACGCCATCACCGGAAGCATTGAAACGGCTGTTTACGGCGAGGAAACCGTAATAGATGTTAGACAGCGTAGCTGGTGCAAATACATACGCTTCTTGCTGGGTACGGGAGTTCACCACGCGGAATTCGGTGTTATCGAACACCACTGCGCCGCGACCAGAAACGATATCCACATCCCCTTCAATGTAGCTGTTGGTCACCAGCGTTCGCGGTTGACGATTGGTTTCCAGACGGTTTTGCACACCACTGTTGGTGACAAAAAAGGTGTTCTGACGACCGAGAATGTTGACGTTATTGATCTGCACTTTGTCGCCATCAGTACGTAGTGCCACCGCCGGATGGTTACCCGCATCTACGCTATCGCCCAGCGTGTTTTCGATGGTCAGGTTTTGCAGTTGCAGGCCATTGTTTTGTGACCAGAAGACCGCAGAACAGAGCACGCCAATGCTGTCGCTGCGTTTGCTCTGGCAGCTATCGTACATATACCACGCTGGTTTACCTGGCATATATTTGCCGCGTGGGTTGACGTCGTGACGCCAGTCGGCTGGGCTCATGCCCCCATCAAGGGAAAGCCCAATCTTCACATCAATCGGTTTTTCGCCTGTACCGTACAGAGTAATTCCACCCGGAGCGGCAGGGACATAGACCGTGCCTTCATACTCACCAGGCATCACGGCAATATACTGGCGCTTGTTGGTACGCTTGATAATTGCCGCATCCACCGCTGCCTGAATCGTGGTATGCGTTACACCTTGAGTACCCGCCGGGCCGACAACAAAGTCAGGTTGCGCAGGCAGGGTAATCGGGGAAGGATTCCACGCTGCAGCACCAGGCGTCAGGGACGCAAAATAGTGTTGAGCATCGAAATTCTGCGCTTCTTTTGCCGACAGAATCGGGCGAGAAGAGGTACCAGGCGCGGTTTGATCTGAAGGACGTTGATCGGGCGGTGTTGAGCTACAGGCGGTCAGCGTCACGCCAAAAGCCAATGCCAGCGCCAGACGGGAAACTGAAAATGTGTTCACAGGTTGCTCCGGGCTATGAAATAGAAAAATGAATCCGTTGAAGCCTGCTTTTTTATACTAACTTGAGCGAAACGGGAAGGTAAAAAGACAAAAAGTTGTTTTTAATACCTTTAAGTGATACCAGATGGCATTGCGCCATCTGGCAGAGTGATTAACGGAACATCGCCGTAATCGAGGCGCTGGCCAGAGAGTGGAAATGGACGTTAAACCCGACCATCGCGCCGCTGGCGCCTTCATCGACATCAATACGTTCTACATCCAGCGCGTGAACGGTAAAAATGTAGCGATGGGTTTCGCCTTTCGGCGGCGCTGCACCATCGTACCCGGTTTTACCAAAGTCGGTACGCGTCTGCAAAACACCGTCTGGCATTGCTACCAGACCAGAGCCAAACCCTTGCGGTAATACGCGGGTATCAGCGGGTAAGTTAACAACTACCCAGTGCCACCAGCCGGAGCCGGTTGGCGCGTCCGGGTCATAGCAGGTGACAACAAAACTTTTCGTTCCCGCAGGAACATCATCCCACGCCAGATGCGGCGAAATATTATCGCCATCGTAACCCATGCCGTTAAAGACATGACGATGCGGCAGCTTATCGCCATCGCGCAGATCGTTACTGATGAGTTTCATTAGAATGCCTCCGGGAAACCTCGGCCTTCAGGCCGGGGAGGAAAGGAGGCGGTTTTCCGACTAACTGTACTTTGCATAATCACATTTTCCTCTTTAGTATGTGAACACATGAAACGCGCATATAAATACCGGTTTTACCCGACAACTGAGCAGGCTGAGCTTTTAGCTCAGACGTTCGGCTGTGTGCGCTTCGTCTACAATTCCATCCTTCGTTGGCGTACCGATGCGTACTACGAGCGAAAGGAAAAGATCGGTTATCTACAGGCCAACGCTCGCCTTACGGCGCTCAAAAAAGAGCCTGAATACATATGGCTGAATGATGTTTCCTGCGTTCCCCTCCAGCAGTCGTTGCGCCACCAACAAGCCGCCTTTGCTAACTTCTTTGCCGGACGAGCTGCATATCCGGCTTTCAAAAGCAAACGGCACAAACAGGTGGCTGAGTTCACTGCCAGCGCGTTTAAACACCGTGACGGCGAGTTGTATATAGCAAAGAGCAAGTCGCCGCTGGATGTTCGCTGGAGTCGAGAATTACCATCTGCGCCGTCAACCGTTACCATTTCCAGAGATAGCGCTGGCAGGTACTTTGTTTCCTGCCTGTGTGAGTTTGAACCTGTATCAATGCCTGTTACCGCTAAAACGGTCGGCATTGATGTGGGCTTAAAAGATTTATTCGTTACCGATACCGGATTCAAAACCGACAATCCCCTCCACACCGCTAAATATGCGAAGCGATTAACGCTGCTACAACGACGTTTAAGCAGGAAGCAAAAAGGCTCAAGAAACCGTATTAAAGCCCGCTTAAAGGTCGCCCGACTCCACGCGAAAATCGCCGATTGCCGGATGGACAATCTGCACAAGTTGTCCCGCAAACTGATTAACGAAAACCAAGTTGTTTGCGTCGAATCCCTCAAGGTGAAAAACATGATCCGCAACCCGAAGCTGTCTAAAGCAATAGCTGACGCAGGCTGGAGCGAACTTGTTCGCCAGCTCCAGTACAAAGGCAAATGGGCCGAGCGGTCAGTGGTCGCCATTGACCAGTATTTACCGTCCTCAAAATGCTGTAGTTGCTGCGGTTTCACCATGCAAAAAATGCCTCTTAATGTTCGTAAATGGCACTGCCCTGAATGCGGCGCAGACCATGATCGCGACATTAACGCGGCACGTAATATTAAAGCTGCCGGGCTGGCAGTGTTAGCCCACGGAGAGCCTGTAAACCCTGAATCGCAGCACGCGGCTTAGGTTCGGCTCGTTGAAGTGGGAATCCCCGTCATTCAGGGCGGGGAGCCGTCAAGAACCCTCCTTTCTAGTTTGCAGAAAGTGTAGCCAGAAACCCTCACGCTGACTTCCCGTTATTGGCAAAAAAATGTTTCATCCTGCACCGCACGGTTAACCGCTGCGGTCAGACGCTGCAACTGTTGCGGGAGAATAATATAGGGCGGCATCAGGTAAATCAGTTTGCCAAAAGGCCGGATCCAGACGCCCTGTTCGACAAAGAATTTTTGCAGCGCCGCCATATTCACCGGGCGAGTGGTTTCGACCACGCCAATGGCCCCCAGCACGCGCACATCGGCAACCATTTCGGCATCACGGGCGGGGGCAAGTTGCTCGCGCAGCTGTACTTCAATAGCCGCCACCTGCTGCTGCCAGTCGCCAGATTCGAGAATCGCCAGGCTGGCGTTTGCTGCCGCGCAGGCCAGCGGATTGCCCATAAAAGTTGGCCCATGCATAAAGCAACCGGCTTCGCCGTTACTGATGGTTTCCGCAACCTCGCGCGTGGTGAGCGTGGCGGAAAGGGTCATTGTGCCGCCGGTTAAGGCTTTACCGAGGCACAAAATGTCTGGCGCGATTTCTGCATGTTCACAGGCAAACAGTTTGCCGGTACGACCAAATCCGGTGGCGATCTCGTCAGCAATCAGCAAGATACCTTCGCGATCGCACATTTTGCGGATTCGTTTTAACCATTCCGGATGGTAGATGCGCATCCCGCCTGCGCCCTGGACAATCGGTTCAATGATCACGGCGGCGATTTCATGACGATGTGCCGCCATCAGGCGGGCAAAGCCCACCATATCCCGCTCATCCCATTCGCCATCCATGCGGCTTTGCGGGGCTGGGGCAAACAAGTTTTCTGGCAGATAGCCTTTCCACAGGCTGTGCATTGAGTTGTCCGGATCGCACACCGACATCGCGCCAAAAGTATCGCCATGATAACCATTGCGGAAGGTCAGAAAACGCTGGCGCGCTTCGCCTTTGGCCTGCCAGTACTGCAACGCCATTTTCATCGCGACTTCTACCGCAACGGAACCGGAGTCCGCGAGAAAAACGCACTCCAGCGGTTGCGGCGTCATTGCCACCAGTTTGCGGCACAGCTCAATGGCTGGCGCATGGGTGATACCGCCAAACATCACATGCGACATAGCATCAATTTGCGACTTCATCGCCGCATTAAGCTGCGGGTGATTGTAGCCGTGGATCGCCGCCCACCAGGACGACATACCGTCAACCAGGCGTCTGCCGTCAGACAAAATCAGCTCGCAACCTTCGGCGCTCGCCACCGGATAAACCGGCAGCGGGGAGGTCATGGATGTGTATGGGTGCCAGATATGGCGTTGGTCAAAGGCAAGATCGTCCGTTGTCATAATCGACTTGTAAACCAAATTGAAAAGATTTAGGTTTACAAGTCTACACCGAATTAACAACAAAAAATACGTTTTGGAGAAGCCCCATGGCTCACCGCCCACGCTGGACATTGTCGCAAGTCACAGAATTATTTGAAAAACCGTTGCTGGATCTGCTGTTTGAAGCGCAGCAGGTCCATCGTCAGCATTTCGATCCTCATCAGGTACAGGTCAGCACTTTGCTGTCGATTAAAACCGGAGCTTGTCCGGAAGATTGCAAATACTGCCCGCAAAGCTCGCGCTACAAAACCGGGCTGGAAGCCGAGCGGTTGATGGAAGTTGAACAGGTGCTGGAGTCGGCGCGCAAAGCGAAAGCGGCGGGATCGACGCGTTTCTGTATGGGCGCGGCGTGGAAGAATCCCCACGAACGCGATATGCCGTACCTGGAACAAATGGTGCAGGGGGTAAAAGCGATGGGGCTGGAGGCGTGTATGACGCTGGGCACGTTGAGTGAATCTCAGGCGCAGCGCCTCGCGAATGCCGGGCTGGATTACTACAACCACAACCTCGACACCTCGCCGGAGTTTTACGGCAATATCATCACCACGCGTACCTATCAGGAACGTCTCGATACGCTGGAAAAAGTGCGCGATGCCGGGATCAAAGTCTGTTCAGGTGGCATTGTTGGCTTAGGCGAAACGGTGAACGATCGCGCCGGATTATTGCTGCAACTGGCAAACCTGCCGACGCCGCCGGAAAGCGTACCAATCAACATGCTGGTGAAGGTGAAAGGCACGCCGCTGGCGGATAACGATGATGTCGATGCCTTTGATTTTATTCGCACCATTGCCGTAGCGCGGATCATGATGCCGACCTCTTACGTACGCCTTTCTGCCGGACGCGAGCAGATGAACGAACAGACTCAGGCGATGTGCTTTATGGCCGGGGCTAACTCGATTTTCTACGGCTGCAAACTGCTGACTACGCCGAATCCGGAAGAAGATAAAGACCTGCAACTGTTCCGCAAACTGGGGTTAAATCCGCAGCAAACTGCCGTACTGGCAGGGGATAACGAACAACAGCAGCGTCTGGAGCAGGCACTGATGACCCCGGACACCGACGAATATTACAACGCGGCAGCACTATGAGCTGGCAGGAGAAAATCAACGCGGCGCTCGATGCGCGGCGTGCTGCCGATGCCCTGCGTCGCCGTTATCCGGTGGCGCAAGGAGCCGGACGCTGGCTGGTGGCGGATGATCGCCAGTATCTGAACTTTTCCAGCAATGATTACCTCGGTTTAAGCCATCATCCGCAAATTATCCGCGCCTGGCAGCAGGGCGCAGAAAAGTTTGGTGTAGGTAGCGGTGGCTCCGGGCATGTCAGCGGTTATAGCGTGGCGCATCAGGCACTGGAAGAAGAGCTGGCCGAGTGGCTTGGCTATTCGCGGGCGCTGCTGTTTATCTCTGGTTTTGCCGCGAATCAGGCAGTCATTGCCGCGATGATGGCGAAAGAGGACCGTATTGTTGCCGACCGGCTTAGCCACGCCTCCTTGCTGGAGGCTGCCAGTTTAAGCCCGTCGCCGCTTCGCCGTTTTACTCATAACGATGTCGCTCATCTGGCGCGACTGCTTGCTTCCCCGTGTCCGGGGCAGCAACTGGTGGTGACAGAAGGCGTGTTCAGCATGGACGGCGATAGTGCGCCACTGGCGGAAATCCAGCAAGTTACGCAACAGCACAACGCCTGGTTGATGGTTGATGATGCCCACGGCACGGGCGTTATCGGTGAACAGGGGCGAGGCAGTTGTTGGCTGCAAAAGGTAAAACCAGAATTGCTGGTGGTGACTTTTGGCAAAGGATTTGGCGTCAGCGGCGCGGCGGTGCTTTGTTCTGATAGCGTGGCGGATTATCTGCTGCAATTCGCCCGCCATCTTATCTACAGCACCAGTATGCCGCCCGCTCAGGCGCAGGCATTACGTGCGTCGCTGGCGGTCATTCGCAGTGAAGAGGGCGATGCACGGCGCGAAAAACTGGCGGCACTCATTACGCGTTTTCGTGCCGGAGTGCAGGGTTTGCCGTTTACACTTGCGGATTCATGCAGCGCCATCCAGCCATTAATCGTCGGTGATAACAGCCGTGCGTTACAACTGGCAGAAAAACTGCGCCAGCAAGGCTGCTGGGTCACGGCGATTCGCCCGCCAACCGTACCCGCTGGTACTGCGCGACTGCGCTTAACGCTAACCGCAGCGCATGAAATGCAGGATATCGACCGTCTGCTGGAGGTGCTGCATGGCAACGGTCAATAAACAAGCCATTGCGGCGGCATTTGGTCGGGCAGCCGCGCACTATGAGCAACACGCAGAGTTACAGCGCCAGAGTGCCGATGCCTTACTGGCAATGCTCCCACAGCGTAAATACCCCCACGTACTGGACGCGGGTTGTGGACCTGGCTGGATGAGCCGCCACTGGCGCGAACGTCATGCACAGGTGACGGCGTTAGACCTCTCGCCACTTATGCTTGCGCAGGCACGCCAACAAGATGCCGCAGATCATTATCTGGCAGGCGATATCGAATCCCTGCCGTTAGAGACTGCGACGTTCGATCTTGCATGGAGCAATCTCGCGGTGCAGTGGTGCGGTAATTTATCCACGGCGCTCCGCGAGCTGTATCGGGTGGTGCGCCCCGGAGGCATGGTCGCATTTACCACGCTGGCGCAGGGATCGTTACCCGAACTGCATCAGGCGTGGCAGGCGGTGGACGAGCGGCCTCATGCCAATCGTTTTTTACCGCCAGATGAAATCGAACAGTCGCTGAAAGGTTTGCATTATCAACACCATATTCAGCCCGTCACACTGTGGTTTGATGACGCGCTCAGTGCCATGCGTTCGCTGAAAGGCATCGGTGCCACGCATCTTCATGAAGGGCGCGACCAGCGAATATTAACGCGTTCGCAGTTGCAGCGATTGCAACTGGCCTGGCCGCAACAACAGGGGCGATATCCTCTGACGTATCATCTTTTTTTGGGAGTGATTGCTCGTGAGTAAACGTTATTTTGTCACCGGAACGGATACCGAAGTAGGGAAAACCGTCGCCAGCTGCGCACTTTTACAAGCCGCAAAGGCTGCAGGCTACCGGACGGCAGGTTACAAACCTGTTGCCTCCGGCAGCGAAATGACAGTAGAAGGCTTACGTAATAGCGATGCACTGGCGTTGCAACGCAACAGTAGCCTGCAACTGGATTACGCCACGGTAAACCCTTACACCTTCGCAGAACCGACCTCGCCGCACATCATCAGCGCGCAAGAGGGCAGACCCATCGACCCCGTGGTTATGAGCGCCGGGTTACACGTGCTGGCACAGCAGGCAAACTGGGTACTGGTAGAAGGTGCAGGAGGCTGGTTTACGCCGCTTTCTGAGTCTTTCACTTTCGCGGATTGGGTAACGCAAGAACAACTGCCAGTGATACTGGTTGTGGGCGTGAAACTCGGTTGTATTAATCACGCGATGCTGACCGCACAGGCTGTACAGCAAGCCGGACTTACCCTTGCAGGGTGGGTAGCGAACGATGTCACTCCACCGGGCAAACGTCACGCTGAATATATGGCCACGCTCAAGCGGATGATTTCCGCACCGTTGCTTGGCGAGATCCCATGGCTTGATGAATCCCCTGAAAACGCGCTAACCGGAAAGTACCTCAATCTCACCGCATTGTTGTAGCAATATATTTGGTTAAATTGCGAGCGAGATCGCGTCGTCTGCTGCCTGCAATTCAACCAATTAAATTTCAAAAGAATTGAGAAAAAATATTTACCCCCACAATATGCGGTTAGTGTGGGAATTGCCCAGGCGGCAGGGCATACGGGCTGCAGGCAGTTATCCACTATTCCTGTGGATAACCATGTGCATTAGAGTTAGAAAACGTGATGCAAGCGAGAGAATACGCGGCTTGCACGCGAATTGACGCGAAAGAAGGCTTAAGGAAATATTTGTTATTTTTCAATTAATTATATAAAAGCAATGGCAGTCATGAAAGTGACATCTCTTGCCATAAATCCGTCATCAGCCATCTTGACAATTGTTAAAAAAGCCGTTGCTTTGGGGATAACCCCGCAAGCCTGGAGTTTTATCTCGTCACTGAGCAAATTATGCTCATGATTGATACCTTCGTTGACGGTGTAACAGAAATAATGTGGCGTGAAACTGTTTTTTTATCCAGTATAATTTGTTGGCATTATTAAACACGACGAGTAAAATTACATACCTGCCCGCCCACTCCTTCAGGTAGCGACTCATGAGTAAACCGTTCAAACTGAATTCCTCTTTTAAACCTTCTGGCGATCAGCCTGAGGCAATTCGACGCCTCGAAGAAGGGCTTGAAGATGGCCTGGCTCACCAGACTCTACTCGGCGTAACGGGCTCCGGGAAAACATTTACCATTGCTAACGTCATTGCCGACCTTCAGCGCCCGACGATGGTGCTGGCGCCCAACAAAACGCTGGCAGCCCAGTTGTACGGCGAGATGAAAGAGTTTTTCCCGGAAAATGCGGTGGAATACTTCGTCTCTTACTACGACTACTATCAACCGGAAGCCTATGTGCCGAGCTCGGACACCTTCATTGAAAAAGATGCCTCGGTAAACGAACATATTGAACAGATGCGGCTTTCAGCGACTAAAGCTTTGCTGGAGCGGCGCGATGTAGTGGTGGTCGCCTCTGTTTCAGCCATCTACGGTCTGGGCGATCCTGACTTATATCTTAAGATGATGCTGCATCTGACGGTCGGCATGATTATCGATCAGCGCGCGATTCTGCGTCGTCTGGCGGAACTGCAATACACCCGCAACGACCAGGCGTTCCAGCGCGGGACTTTCCGTGTTCGCGGAGAAGTGATTGATATTTTTCCGGCGGAGTCCGACGACGTTGCGCTACGTGTCGAATTGTTCGACGAAGAGGTAGAGCGGTTGTCGCTTTTCGACCCGTTAACAGGGCAGATTATCTCCACCATCCCCCGCTTTACTATCTATCCGAAAACACACTACGTCACCCCGCGTGAGCGTATTGTGCAGGCAATGGAAGAGATCAAAGAAGAGCTGGCCGATCGGCGCAAAGTGCTGCTGGCAAATAACAAGCTGCTGGAAGAACAACGCCTGACTCAGCGTACCCAGTTTGATCTGGAGATGATGAACGAGCTGGGTTATTGCTCAGGCATTGAAAACTATTCGCGCTTTCTTTCCGGTCGTGGACCCGGTGAGCCACCGCCGACGCTGTTTGATTATCTCCCCGCCGATGGTCTGTTGGTGGTCGATGAATCCCACGTGACTATTCCGCAAATTGGCGGCATGTATCGAGGCGACCGGGCGCGTAAAGAGACGCTGGTGGAGTACGGTTTCCGCCTGCCCTCGGCGCTGGATAACCGTCCGCTGAAATTCGAAGAGTTCGAAGCATTAGCGCCGCAAACCATCTATGTTTCTGCAACACCCGGTAATTACGAGCTGGAGAAATCCGGCGGCGATGTGGTGGATCAGGTCGTGCGTCCAACAGGGCTGCTGGACCCGATTATCGAAGTGCGCCCGGTAGCGACTCAGGTTGATGATCTTCTTTCAGAAATTCGCCTGCGGGCGGCAATTAACGAACGCGTACTGGTCACGACGTTGACTAAGCGGATGGCGGAAGATCTCACCGAATATCTGGAAGAACACGGTGAACGCGTGCGTTATCTTCACTCGGATATCGACACCGTCGAACGTATGGAAATCATCCGCGACTTGCGTTTGGGCGAGTTTGATGTGCTGGTCGGGATCAACTTACTGCGCGAAGGTCTGGATATGCCAGAAGTTTCACTGGTGGCGATCCTCGACGCTGACAAAGAAGGCTTCCTGCGTTCCGAACGTTCATTGATTCAGACCATTGGTCGCGCGGCGCGTAACGTCAACGGTAAAGCGATTCTCTACGGCGATAAGATTACCCCATCAATGGCGAAAGCGATTGGCGAAACTGAACGTCGTCGCGAGAAACAACAGAAGTACAACGAGGAACACGGCATTACGCCGCAAGGCTTGAACAAGAAAGTGGTCGATATCCTGGCGCTGGGGCAGAACATTGCCAAAACCAAAGCGAAGGGCAGAGGAAAATCGCGCCCGATTGTTGAGCCGGATAATGTACCGATGGATATGTCGCCTAAAGCGTTGCAGCAGAAAATCCATGAACTGGAAGGGCTGATGATGCAACACGCGCAAAATCTGGAGTTCGAAGAGGCGGCGCAAATTCGTGACCAGTTGCATCAGCTGCGTGAGTTGTTTATTGCGGCTTCGTGACAGGATAACGAAGAAGAGAGATGGCAAAAGCAAAATTGCCTGATGCGCTACGCTTATCAGGCCTACATGATCTCTGCAATACATTGAATTTGCGCGGTTTGTAGGCCGGATAAGGCGTTCACGCCGCCTCCGGCATGAACAACGTGTACTTTGTCTTCAATTGGAAGCCGGAATTTTCTTTCGGCTTCCCGTTAACCCAAAGCCTGTAATGCCTTTTCCAGTGCGTTATGTAACAACTGGCGGTCATGACGATAGGGGATATCGCTGGCCTCCAGTACGTCCTGAATGACTAATCTGTCGTTAACTGTAGAAACATCGACCTTCGGCCCAACAATCACCGCATCAATCACCTTTTTACCGACATACTGCTCCATAATCGCCAGCTTGTTTTTAAGCTTCAGATTCGCCGCAGGCAGGCTTAATTCTCTTCCCAAATTGCCAATATAAACCATAGGGGCTGGAGTGCGGCGTAGTGCCTGCGCCATTTCCTCAAGCAGTAGGATTGGCATCAGGCTGGTATAAAAACTGCCTGGCCCGATAATTATCAGGTCAGCCTCATTAATTGCCAGCACCGCTTCACGGGTGGCAGGTACGTTGGGGGTTAACAGTAGTTCCTGAATCGGCGTAGTTAGCTGGTCGATGTTGACCTCGCCGTAAACTTCATGTCCCTGATCGTCAATGGCCATCAGATCAACGGGATGCTCTGACATCGGAATTAATTGCGCGTCCACTTTCAACAGATTACGAATTAAATTGATGGCTTCCAGAGGCCGCACGCTAAGGTGATCCAGCGCTTTTAACATCAAGTTTCCGAGATTATGACCGGAAAGCTCGCCATTGCCGCCAAAACGGTATTCAAACATCGCGGAGGCGACGCTCGGTTCCGTTATCAGTTGGTTGAGGCAGTTGCGCATATCGCCCCAGGCAATACCGCCTTCCGAGCGACGAATACGTCCCGTCGAGCCACCGTTATCCGTGGTGGTGACGATACCCGTTAAGCGAGAGCCTAATGACGAAAGTGATGAGAGAACGCGTCCCAGTCCATGCCCCCCGCCGAGAGCAACGACACGATCAAGGTCAGCCAGCGTACGATTGCGCATATACATTCCTGAAGTCAGATTATCCGCGCTACAGTAGCGCAAATTACGGGGAAACAGCAATTAGCCTGCCAATATTGAGGATACAACTCATGGTTTTCTACCCCCAAAGGACAATGTTCGCTCTGCATCCCTGATGATGTATATCAAAGTAAAACCGCCATTTTCCCTTATTCTGTAGCGAAATAGGCCGATCATGACGCTATATACATGATTACATAGCGAAAAGGGTGAATGGTAAAAATCTCATTTACGCGCTAGTATCGGCATAACCACTAAACACTCTAGCCTCTGCACCTGGGTCAACTGATATGGTGCTTTGGCCGTGACAATGCTTTGAAAGGTTGCCACCAGGGCGAAGGAAGAAATGACTTCGCCTCCCGTATCTGGAAAGGTGTACATGGCTTCACAACTGACTGATGCATTTGCGCGTAAGTTCTATTACTTGCGCCTGTCGATTACCGATGTGTGTAACTTTCGTTGCACATATTGCCTGCCGGATGGCTACAAGCCGAGCGGCGTCACCAATAAAGGCTTTCTGACCGTCGATGAAATTCGCCGGGTTACGCGCGCCTTTGCCAGTCTGGGCACCGAAAAAGTCCGTCTGACAGGCGGAGAGCCGTCTTTACGTCGCGACTTTACCGATATCATCGCCGCAGTGCGGGAAAATGACGCCATCCGTCAGATTGCGGTCACCACTAATGGTTACCGTCTGGAACGCGACGTAGCGAACTGGCGCGATGCCGGACTGACGGGCATTAACGTCAGTGTTGATAGTCTCGACGCTCGTCAGTTTCATGCCATTACCGGCCAGGATAAATTCAATCAGGTAATGGCTGGCATCGATGCTGCATTTGAGGCGGGCTTTGAGAAGGTCAAAGTCAATACCGTGCTGATGCGCGATGTCAACCATCACCAGCTCGACACCTTTCTGAACTGGATCCAGCATCGTCCTATCCAGCTGCGTTTCATCGAACTGATGGAAACGGGCGAGGGCAGCGAGCTCTTCCGTAAGCATCACATCTCTGGTCAGGTTCTGCGTGACGAGCTACTGCGTCGCGGCTGGATCCACCAATTACGTCAACGTAGCGACGGTCCCGCGCAAGTTTTTTGTCATCCGGATTACGCCGGAGAGATTGGCCTAATTATGCCGTATGAAAAAGACTTCTGTGCCACCTGCAACCGTCTGCGCGTCTCCTCCATTGGTAAACTCCATCTCTGCCTGTTTGGTGAGGGCGGCGTTAACCTGCGCGATCTGCTGGAAGACGATACCCAGCAACAGGCGCTGGAAGCGCGTATTTCAGCGGCGCTGCGGGAGAAAAAACAGACCCATTTCCTGCATCAAAACAACACCGGTATTACGCAAAACTTATCGTACATTGGCGGCTAAAACGTCAAAAGGAGAGATCAGATGAGTCAGGTAAGCACTGAATTTATCCCGACCCGTATTGCTATTCTTACGGTTTCTAATCGTCGCGGTGAAGAAGACGATACCTCCGGTCACTATCTGCGCGATTCGGCGCAAGAAGCGGGCCATCACGTTGTCGATAAAGCCATTGTGAAAGAAAACCGCTACGCTATTCGCGCTCAGGTATCTGCGTGGATCGCCAGCGACGATGTACAAGTGGTGTTGATTACTGGCGGTACTGGCTTGACGGAAGGTGATCAGGCTCCCGAAGCACTGCTGCCGCTGTTCGACCGTGAAGTCGAAGGTTTTGGTGAAGTGTTCCGTATGCTGTCGTTCGAAGAGATTGGCACCGCAACGTTGCAATCCCGTGCGGTAGCGGGCGTCGCTAACAAGACACTGATTTTCGCCATGCCGGGCTCGACCAAAGCGTGCCGCACCGCGTGGGAAAATATCATCGCGCCGCAGCTGGATGCCCGTACGCGTCCGTGTAATTTCCATCCACATTTGAAGAAATAAGTATGTCGCAACTGACCCATATCAACGCCGCTGGCGAAGCGCACATGGTGGATGTCTCCGCCAAAGCGGAAACCGTACGTGAAGCGCGAGCTGAAGCCTTTGTCACCATGCGTAGCGAGACGCTGGCGATGATCATCGATGGTCGCCACCACAAAGGCGACGTGTTTGCCACCGCGCGTATTGCCGGTATTCAGGCGGCAAAACGCACCTGGGATCTGATCCCGCTGTGTCATCCGCTGATGCTCAGTAAAGTCGAAGTCAATTTACAGGCCGAGCCAGAGCACAATCGGGTGCGTATAGAAACCTTATGCCGCCTGACCGGGAAAACCGGCGTTGAAATGGAAGCGTTAACCGCGGCCTCCGTGGCGGCGCTGACCATTTATGACATGTGCAAAGCGGTGCAAAAAGATATGGTGATTGGTCCGGTACGTTTGCTGGCAAAGAGCGGCGGCAAATCAGGTGACTTTAAGGTGGAAGCGGATGATTAAAGTTCTTTTTTTCGCCCAGGTGCGCGAGTTGGTAGGAACAGATGCAACCGAAGTGGCTGCGGATTTCCCAACCGTTGAAGCGTTACGCCAGCACCTGGCTGCGCAGAGCGATCGCTGGGCGCTGGCGCTGGAAGATGGCAAATTGCTGGCTGCCGTCAACCAGACGCTGGTGAGTTTTGACCATCCGCTGACTGACGGCGACGAAGTGGCTTTCTTCCCGCCGGTAACCGGAGGTTAAAATGGCAGAAACCAAAATTGTTGTCGGCCCGCAGCCGTTCAGTGTAGGGGAAGAGTATCCGTGGCTGGCGGAGCGTGACGAAGACGGTGCAGTGGTCACGTTTACCGGTAAGGTGCGCAATCATAACCTGGGAGACAGCGTCAAAGCATTGACCCTCGAACACTATCCGGGAATGACAGAAAAAGCACTGGCGGAAATCGTTGATGAAGCGCGTAACCGCTGGCCGCTGGGGCGCGTCACGGTGATTCACCGCATCGGGGAATTATGGCCGGGTGATGAAATTGTTTTTGTCGGTGTTACCAGTGCGCATCGCAGCAGTGCGTTTGAAGCCGGGCAGTTTATTATGGACTATCTCAAAACCCGCGCACCGTTCTGGAAGCGCGAAGCCACGCCGGAAGGCGACCGCTGGGTCGAAGCCCGGGAGAGCGATCAGCAGGCGGCAAAACGCTGGTAGTTTTTAGCAGGCCGGATACCGCACAGCTGCATCCGGCAATTTCACCGCTCAGTACATGCTTTCACGCTGCGTCGATGCACAGCCCCATCATTTGCAGTATCCTTAAGATATTCCTTATATCTTCAGGAGAAAGTCATGGACAGATTCCCGCGTTCTGATTCAATCGTACAAACCCGAACTGGCCTGCAAACCTATATGGCACAGGTCTATGGCTGGATGACAGTAGGCTTGCTGCTTACTGCGTTTGTTGCCTGGTATGCGGCTAATTCCGCCGCCGTTATGGAGCTGTTATTCACCAACCGAATCTTTTTAATTGGTCTGGTAATAGCACAATTAGCTCTGGTTATTGTGTTATCAGCGATGATTCAAAAGCTGAGTGTAGGAGTGACAACCATGCTCTTTATGCTTTATTCAGCGCTGACGGGCCTGACGCTTTCCAGTATTTTCATTGTCTATACCGCGGCCTCTATCGCCAGCACTTTCGTCGTTACTGCCGGGATGTTCGGCGCAATGAGCCTGTACGGTTACACCACCAAACGCGATTTAAGCGGCTTCGGCAATATGCTGTTTATGGCGTTGATCGGCATTGTGCTGGCTTCGCTGGTCAACTTCTGGCTGAAAAGCGAAGCGTTGATGTGGGCGGTCACCTACATCGGCGTGATTGTCTTTGTCGGATTGACGGCGTATGACACTCAGAAATTGAAAAATATGGGTGAGCAGATTGATACCCGTGACGCGTCGAACCTGCGTAAATACTCCATTCTTGGCGCGTTAACCTTGTATCTGGACTTCATCAACCTGTTCCTGATGTTGCTGCGAATTTTTGGCAATCGTCGTTAATTCTTTTTTTACCATCAATATCCCGGCCATGTGTCGGGATTTTTTTTCTTACTAAAAACGACACTTAACAAGTAGCAGGTATAAAATACGCCTTATGGCCGAGCGGAAGTGTTTTTCGTATCCATAAATACAAAGTATTTTGTATGCGTGGTTTTAAATTTATTCATGATGAATATTAATATTTTTCTATAAGGATAACTAAAAGAATGGAATCATACTCGCAAAACAGCAATAAATTAGATTTTCAGCACGAGGCCAGGATATTAAACGGTATATGGCTCATTACCGCTTTAGGTTTGGTGGCAACCGCAGGACTGGCCTGGGGAGCTAAGTATCTCGAAATTACGGCAACCAAATATGATTCACCACCAATGTATGTCGCCATAGGGTTATTATTACTTTGTATGTATGGCTTAAGTAAAGATATCAACAAGATAAATGCGACCATCGCAGGCGTAATAAATCTGTTTTTACTCTCTTTGGTGGCGATTGTCGTTGCGAGTTTAGCGCCTGTATCTGCCATTATTGTCGTGTTCAGCACTGCGGGAGCGATGTTTTTAATCAGTATGCTGGCAGGTCTATTGTTTAAATTTGATCCTGCTTCTCACCGTTTCATCATTATGATGACGTTAACAGGGTTGGCCCTGGTGATCATCGTAAATGCGGCATTAATGAGTGAACGGCCCATTTGGGTAATAAGTTGCTTAATGATTGTGTTATGGTCAGGCATTATCTCGCATGGACGAAATAAGCTCCTTGAACTGGCGGGAAAATGCCATAGTGAAGAGTTGTGGAGTCCGGTTCGTTGCGCTTTTATAGGTGCATTAACACTCTATTACTATTTTATCGGCTTCTTTGGGATACTTGCAGCAATAGCGATAACGCTTGTCTGGCAAAGGCATACGCGGTTTCAGTGGTAGTCATGATTTATGGAAAAATCACAATGACAGGTTTAATGAAAAAACAGCCTTTAATGACCAGAATGATGGCCTGTATCTGGTTGATAACAGCGGTTGGTTTATGGGTAACTGCAGGATTTGCATGGATAGCGGACTATTATAACATTACCGCAACGCATCAACATACCGCACCATTCTTTTTAGCCGTTGTCTTGCTTCTTATTTTTGGATACGGATTAAGGACGAAAATTGAGAAAATAAACACATTAGCAATATGTATTATTTATTTTTCAATAATCAGTCTATTCGCAATACTCATATCAAGCCTTTTTTCGATCGCGTTTGTCAGGTTATTATTTGGCATCGGTGGGGCAATGTTCCTTCTTAGTACACTGTTGGCTTTGAGTTTTAATATCAATACGGCATCGCGGTGGTATGTTTTATTACTGATTGGTGTCGGCTGGAGTATTTCTTTTGTTTCTAATTTCGTTTTGTTAAATAGTTTGTATCTTTGGGTAATGAGTTTCCTCTTTGTGTTATTATGGTCATGTATTGCCTTAAGAAAAATAAATGCACTGAAGCTTTATGTGCGCAAATTATATAGCGATGAACCCTGGACGTTGAAGCATTGTGTCATTGCAGGGGCATTAATGCTTTACTTTGATTTTGTCTTTTTCTTTTGGTCAATCGTTGTGATGGTTTTTGAACTGTTCAACGTCAGGCAATGGTTGCGAAGACTATAAAATAAATTATTAAAAAATAAAAAGGTTTATGAAAATGTTCAAAGATAAAACTCCGGCAGCAGATATCAGCGCATTAATTCTCAATATTGGTTCTCAATTATATGCGTCCGTATCATATGTTCAGCAAACTTGCGATGAATCTGAACTTGATATTTATCGTTCCGCCGTTGGTGAAATTATGGGGCGCATGCTAATTGACATCATGAACCCCATCTATAAACAGCATCCCGAACTTAAACCAAAAGAACTTAACCGAACTTCACATCGCCGCTTCATTTTTCGCTCGTAGCTTCTTCGCCTGGCTTTCCAGCAACAGGTAACAGATCAGCGCCAGCAGCAGTGGGATAAAGTAATACAACACACGGTAAGCGAGTAGGGCGGCGATAATTGTGCCTTTGGATGTATGCTCCCCAGCCAGTAGCGCGATAAACACCGCTTCCAGCACACCAATTCCCGCCGGAATATGCACGATGACGCCAGCAATACTACTAACCAGCAACACGCCCAGTACAAAGAAATAGTTCACGCTTTGACCGAGTAACAGCCAGATAATCGCTCCCATTACCATCCAGTTAACGCTGGAAATCAGCATCTGGGCGAGGGCGAATTTCCATGAAGGCAGCATCAGCTTTTGCCCTTTGATGGTCATATGGCGGTGCTTCGCGAAAGCGCAAAACCCCAAATAAACCGCGATAATCATCAGTAAGCCAATGCCGAGAATACGCAGTGTAGTTTGATCGACATACCAGTGATCCGGCAACTCCACCACGCCTGCGGTAAAGATAATCCCCGCCAGCAAAATATAGCCCAGCCAGTTGGTGGTAATACTGAGCGAGAAAATCCGCGTAATAGTGCTACCGGGCAACCCCAGACGAGAGTACAAACGATAGCGCATACCAATGCCACCGACCCATGTACTGAGCGTCAGGTTGAAGGCGTAGCAGATAAACGACACCAGCATCACCTGGCGTTTCGCCAGTTTGTGACCGCAGTAAAAGCGGGCGAGCAGGTCATAGCAGCCGTAAATCAGATAACTGATGACCACCAGCCCAACCGCACTGAGCAGCGCAACGCGATTGTAGTCGCGGATGACCTTCCAGACCTCTTCCCAGTCCACCTTTTTGGCGTAGACCACCAGCAACACAATCACCGCGATAAAAAACAGCCAGGTGAGGATCTTCTTTGCTAAGCGCCAGCGCGGATGTGATTTACTCATCAGGGCTTCATCCCTGAACTTTCAGTTTCTACCCGATCCTGCGTTTCCATTGTCGGTTGTGCGGGGGGATCAACCTGCGCCAGATGTGGCGTGTGCGCCGGAAGCCAGCCCACCAGCGCCGGGAAGTGGCGTAAAAAGTGGAACGCCAGCACGCTTTTGGTCAGATTCCACCAGGTCCGTTTTGGCAGCATACTGTCATCCACTTGCTGGCAGTCGGCGGCGATAATGCCGTTCAGATTATCGCGCAGCGTCTGGTTAAAATGACGATCGTGGATGATGACATTTGCTTCGAGATTCAGCGACAAACTGAGCGGATCGAGATTACTGGACCCTACCGTCGCCCAGTGATCGTCCATCAATGCCACTTTGCCATGTAGCGGGCGGCGGCGGTACTCAAATACCTGAACGCCGCCTTTAACCAGATAGTTATACAGCAAGCGCGCACCGACTCTGACAATGGGCATATCCGGTTCGCCCTGAATGATCAGTTTGATCCGCACCCCGCGCCGTGCCGCTTTACGCAAGGCGTGTAAAAATCGATAGCCGGGGAAGAAGTAGGCGTTGGCGATAATGACTTCTCGCCGCGCCTGAGTGAGCATTTTCAGATAGTGGCGTTCGATATCATCGCGATGTTCTTCGTTATCGCGCCAGACCAGCAATACCTGCGCTTCTCCCGGCTGGTGGTTTTCTTCCGCTTTGTGATGACGTCGCCACCAGCGTCGGGCCGCGCTCTGTCCTGGCAGGTTTTCCAGCTCAAACTGGAGAATATCTTCGACAATCGGCCCTTCAAGGCGTACCGCGTAATCCTGTTTAGCCTCTGGACCGTAGCTGGACATATGCTCGGCGGAGTAATTCAGCCCGCCAATAAAGGCGATACGCGCGTCGATTACCACAATTTTGCGATGCATCCGGCGAAATACATTGGTGCGCATACCAAAAAGGCGAGGGCGGGGATCGTAGTAGCGGAACACCACGCCAGCTGCCGTCAGTTCATTGACAAACTCATCGCTGAGATCCGGCGAACCATAGCCATCCAGCAAGACTTCCGCTTTTACCCCGCGTTGCGCTGCTGCCAGTAGCGCCGCATGCAGCTGTTTGCCGACGTCATCCTCAAACCAGATAAACGTTTCAAGAATGATGCGTTCTTGCGCCTCGCCAATCGCCTTAAACACCGCGGGATAATATTGCTCGCCGTTTTCCAGCAACTGGATCTTATTGCCTTCGCGCCAGCTACATTTCATAAATGAATCTCCGCACTTAAAGGGGCATGATCAGAAAGGTGTCGCCATGTCCGCAGCGGCAACGCGGTTGGCGCGC
Organism: Escherichia sp. E3659; assembly: GCF_005781135.1. Lineage (NCBI taxonomy): Bacteria > Pseudomonadati > Pseudomonadota > Gammaproteobacteria > Enterobacterales > Enterobacteriaceae > Escherichia > Escherichia sp. E3659. The sequence goes on from NZ_VATQ01000003.1 coordinate 111,609, forward strand.
TGGCGCTGGCATTTTTGACGTAGATCCTGTCCAGTCGTAGTAGAGGAAATTGCACCGGAAACGTGCGCGCCGGGCGTCCGTGGGCGCGGGTAAAAATCTCATCCAGCCCGGCCTGCACTTTTAACGGATGATTAGCGTTTTGCCGCCAGTCGTTGAAATCACCCGCCACCAATACCGGTTCGCCGTCCGGCAGTTCATTCACCCATTCGGCGAGCATCGCAAGCTGCGCCTGACGGTGTGCCTCACGCAGGCCCAGATGTACGCACATCACATGAATCGCTTTCCCGGTCATCGGCGGCACAATGCGGCAGTAGAGCACGCCGCGCTTTTCCGCACCATCGACCGAAACATCACGGTTTTCATAATGTTCAATGGGATAGCGTGACAGTATGGCGTTGCCGTGATGCCCTTCCGGATACACAGCATTGCGACCGTAGGCAAAATCGCTCCACATTGTGTCGGCGAGAAACTCGTAGTGCGAGGTATCGGGCCAGTTTTCCACATGCAGCGGATGAACTTCGTGCGCGCCCATCACTTCCTGCAGGCAAACTATATCGGCGCTGACGGTGCGCACGGCGTCGCGAAGTTCCGGCAAAATGAAGCGTCGGTTAAACGCGGTAAAGCCTTTGTGAATATTGATGGTGAGTACCTTGAACGAAAAGTGTTGTGTTTGATCGGGCATAATTTTCCCGTTTTGGCCTCTTATCTCATTGAAATAGTGTAGTCGGCGTCACAAAAAGGTGCGGTCTTACGGAATTTTCCGTAAAGTTCGGTACTCTGAGTAAGTAGAGATAAATTCTTCAGGAGAGAAGCCATGAAGTGGCAACAACGTGTTCGTGTCGCAACTGGCCTAAGTTGCTGGCAGATTATGTTGCATTTACTGGTAGTGGCGCTGCTGGTGGTGGGCTGGATGAGTAAAACTCTGGTTCACGTCGGCGTGGGATTATGCGTGCTGTATTGTGTCACCGTGGTAATGATGCTGGTGTTTCAGCGTCACCCCGAGCAACGCTGGCGTGAGGTGGCGGATGTGCTGGAAGAGCTGACCACCACCTGGTATTTTGGCGCGGCGCTGATTGTGCTGTGGCTGCTGTCCCGCGTACTGGAAAATAACTATTTGTTGGCCGTTGCAGGGCTGGCGATCCTTGCCGGCCCGGCGGTAGTGTCGTTACTGGCGAAAGATAAAAAATTACATCACCTTACGTCTAAACATCGCGTACGCCGCTGACCCGGTTGTGGCCGTTATCACCAGTAGCGGCCACAAACTGTTCCACACAATATCCAGACTCGCATCCTTCAAGTAAATCTGCTTGGTAATGTCCGTAAAGTGGCGAATAGGGTTAATCCACGTCAGGTTTTGCAGCCATACTGGCATGTTTTCCACCGGCGAAACGTAACCGGAAAGGAGAATGGCGGGCATCATAAAAACAAACACGCCGATAAACGCCTGCTGCTGTGTTGAACAGAGTGATGAAATCAACAGACCGAATCCCACCAGCGATAAACCGTAAATCACCATCGTAAAGTAGAACAGCGCCAGCGATCCGGCGAAGGGGATTTGATACGCCCAGATACCAATCGCCAGCACAATGGTGGCCTGGAAGGTGGCGACAATTAATGCCGGTACGGCTTTGCCGATGAATATCTGCCAGGTGGTGAGCGGCGAAACCAGCAACTGATCGAGCGTACCTTGTTCACGTTCGCGGGCGACAGAAAGTGAAGTGACGATCATCACGCCGATAGTGGTGATCATGGCGATCAGCGACGGCACCACAAACCATTTGTAGTCGAGATTCGGGTTATACCAGTTGCGTACTACCAGCTCGCTGTTGTTGGGTTTCGGTTTTCCTTCCAGCAGCTCCTGCTGATAATTTTTGACGATCTGTTGCAGATAGTTAGCGGCAATTTGCGCACTGTTGGAGTTACGCCCGTCGAGGATCAACTGCAACGGCGCGGTCTGGAAGGTATCCAGTTTGCGCGAGAAGTCAGCCGGGAAACGTACCAGTAGTAACGCCTTTTGCGTGTCGATGGTCGGGCGGATCTCCTGCGGGCTTTTCAGCAGCAGCACATGGGTAAAGGCGCTGGCGCGGGCAAAACGTTGAGTAAGCTCTACCGAGTGCTCGCCGTTATCTTCATCGTAGATGGCGATGGTGGCGTTAGTCACTTCCAGCGTGGCGGCGAACGGGAACAGGATCACCTGAATCAGCACGGGTAAAATCAGAATCGCGCGGGTTTGCGGTTCGCGCAGCAGCGACTGCAACTCTTTGCGGATTAACGTCCATAAGCGATGAAACATGCTCTTCTCCCTAATCCAGCCGACGTTTGGTTTTAAGCCATGTCAGGCCGATAAACATCACCGCCGAAGCGATCAAAAACAGCACGTTCACCACCAGCACCACTGGAATATTCCCGGCGAGGAACAGGCTTTGCAGGGTGCTGACGAAATAACGTGCGGGAATAATGTACGTCACCGCGCGGATCACCGCGGGCATACTGTCTATCTGAAATATAAAGCCGGAAAGCATAATCGACGGCAGGAACGCGGCGTTCAGGGCGACCTGAGCGGCGTTGAACTGGTTGCGGGTAATCGTGGAAATCAGCAGCCCCATCCCCAGGGTACTGAGTAAAAACAGGCTGGAGATAAAAAACAGAATCAGCAGCGACCCGCGATACGGCACGCCGAGAATAAACACCGACACCAGCATACACAGCAACATCGCCAGCATACCGAGAAAGTAATAAGGGATCAGCTTACACAGCAGCAGCTCCGTGCGGGTAATCTCCGTAGAGAGCAAAGCCTCCATGGTGCCGCGTTCCCATTCTCGCGCCACCACCAGCGAGGTGAGAATTGCGCCGATGACCGTCATGATAATGGTCACCGCACCGGGGATAATAAAGTGCTGGCTTATCGCCGCCGGGTTAAACCAGTAGCGGGTTTGTACATCAATAAGCGGTTCAAAAGTCTGCCCGTTATCCTCCGCTCGCTGCATTTGCCAGATCTGCCAGATCCCTTCGACATACCCCTGCACAAAGTTAGCGGTATTCGGTTCACTGCCGTCGGTGATCACCTGAATCGGTGCGGTGGCGTTGGCGCGCTCCATCTGTTCGGCGAAATCCACGGGAATAACCACCAGACCGCGAATTTTCCCCGCCTGCATTTTGGCGATCAGTTCCTGACGGTTATCGCTGATGGTGGCGTCGATATAGGGCGAACCGGTCATGGTGTGGGTGAAATCCAGCGCCGCTTCGCTACGCTGTTCCAGCAAAATCCCGACCCGCAGCTTGCTGGAGTCGAGGTTAATGCCGTAACCAAAAATAAACAGCAGTAGCAGTGGGATCACTACCGCAATCAGCCAGCTACTCGGATCGCGAACGATCTGCCGCGTCTCTTTAACGCACAGCGCCCGCACGCGACGCCAGGAAAGGATCGGATTACTCATTGCCATGCTCCTTATCCCAGTCGTGGATCAACTGAATAAAGGCTTGCTCCATAGTGGGATCGGGTTGCTCATCGTTGGCTGACTGCGCTTTCAAATCATCCGGCGTGCCGCTGGCGATTAACTTCCCACGGTACACCAGGCCGATGCGGTCGCAATATTCCGCTTCATCCATAAAGTGGGTGGTGACCATCACCGTGACGCCTTTCTCTACCATGCTGTTGATGTGCAGCCAAAATTCACGGCGGGTGAGGGGATCAACGCCGGAAGTCGGTTCGTCGAGAAACAGAATGTCCGGTTCATGCATCAGCGAACAGGCCAGCGCCAGCCGCTGTTTAAAACCTAATGGCAGTTCATCGGTCGCGTGGGAGGCGATACTTTTCAGGCCGAACGCCTCGCTCATACGGGAGATTTTTTCGTTCTGCGCCCGACCGCGTAAGCCATACACACCAGAGAAAAAGCGTAAATTCTGTTCGACCGTCAGGTTGCCGTAGAGCGAAAACTTTTGCGCCATATAGCCGAGATGCTGGCGCGCTTTACCAGAACTCTCTTTCAGATCCATCCCTAGCACTAGCGCCTGACCAGAGGTCGGCACCAGCAAACCGCACATCATCTTAAAGGTGGTCGATTTACCCGCGCCGTTTGGCCCGAGCAAACCAAAAATCTCCCCACGTTTAACGGCAAAGTTGACGTGATCGGTGGCGGCAAAATCACCAAATTTCTTGGTCAGTTCTTTCGCTTCGATCACCGTCTCGCCGGGTGTGCCTTCTACCGTATGTAATATTGCGCCCAGCGGCGATTCCGAGGTTCCGGCACCGCCCAGCAAATCGATAAACGCATCTTCAAAGCGGGGCGTGGTTTGGCTGATGTCGATTTCCGGCATCCCGTCGGCGTGGCGAACATCGTCGGGCGTGGCCTCTTTTTTGAGGATCAGGCGTACCGATTTCCCCTGGATCATGCCGTCGCTGACCTGCGGTAGTTTCAAGGCGCGTTGTAGCAGTTTGCGGTTGCCCTCGTGCGGGCTGGTCATCAGAAAGCTGCGTCCGGCCATGGTTTGCGTCAGGGCCGTCGGTTCTCCCTGATACAGCAGCTCGCCTTCGTTCATCAGTAACACGTCACGGCACTGCTCGGCTTCGTCGAGATACGAGGTGCTCCAGAGGATTAACATCCCTTCGCCCGCCAGCTCATGCACCATCTGCCACAGTTCGCGCCGTGAGATAGGGTCAACGCCGACGCCGGGTTCATCGAGCAGCAACACTTTCGGTTCGCCCACCAGGGTACAGGCCAGGCCGAGTTTTTGCTTCATCCCGCCGGAGAGCTTGCCCGCCAGGCGTCCGGTAAACGGGCCAAGAGACGTAAACTCCAGCAGGCGAGCAAAAGTCTGCTTCCGCGCTTCACCGGTGACGCTGCGCAAATCCGCGTACAGATTGAGATTCTCCATCACCGTGAGATCTTCATACAGACCGAATTTCTGCGGCATATAGCCGAGCACGGCGTGCAGCGCAGCGTCGTTTTTGATCGGATCAAAGCCAATCACCGTGGCACTGCCGCTGTCGGGTTTCAGTAATCCCGCCAGCATCCGCATCAGCGTGGTTTTGCCCGCACCGTCCGGCCCCACCAGCCCCGTCACATAACCGGCATGAATGGTACAATCGAGCGGCGCGACGGCGGGCTTGTCCATGCCCGGAAAGCGTTTTTCCAGGCCGTTCAGCGTGATAACGGCATCATTCATGTCCTGCCTCGTTACCGAATTGCACCGTCACCGGCATTCCCTGGCGTAACGCATCATCGGCGTCGGTCACCACAATACGCAGGCGATAGACGAGGTCGGTACGCAGATCCGGCGTTTCGACGGTTTTCGGGGTAAATTCAGCAGTCGGCGAAACGAAACCAATCTGCCCGTGATAGGGCTTATTCGGGCGACCATCGGTATAGAGCAGCACTTTGCGCCCCGGCTGGGCCTGGTCAAGGTTACGTTCATCAACATAAGCGCGCACCCACACCGGACGCGTTAGTGAAACGGTAAACACCGTGCCACCTTCATTAAGCACCGTGCCTGGCTCCACCGCGCGGGTTAACAGCGTGCCATCAGAGGGGGCGACCAACGTTGAGTCCTGTAAATTCAGCTCTGCCTGCGCCAGTTGCGCCTGCGCCTGTTCGAGGCTGGCTTTCGCCTGGGCGATGTCCTGTTCACGGTTACCGGAACGGTACTGACGCAATTTATCCTGCGCTGATTTCAGCGTTGCCTGGGCCTGGTCGCGCGAGGAGCGGGCATTTTCCAGGTCATTTGCCGAAATGGTGCGGCTTTTCCACAATCCTTGCTGACGAGCATAGAAGTTCTGCGCATAGTCATAGGCGGCTTGCGCCTGTTTCACCGCTGCGGCGGCTTGAGCGATTTCTTCATCGCGATACCCGGCAAGCATCAGGTCATACTGCGCCTGCGCCACCGAAACGCCCGCTTTCGCCTGCATCAGGGCAATCTCATACGGCTTGTGATCCAGCTCGCCCAGCACCTGACCCGCTTTGATCGCATCACCTTCGTCCACCGCCAGCGATTCAACGCGACCACCGACACGGAAACTCAGATTTACGGTGCGAATATCCACATTGCCATACAGCGTCAGGCCGTTATCCTGGCGGCTTTGATACCACCAGTAGCCTCCGGCAATCACGGCGGCAAGTACCACTACCGCCAGTCCAATCACGACAGGTTTTTTCATCACTACAAACTCCTTTGCGATAATCCTTGCAAAATCAGGTCGATATGACAGGTTACCGTCTGGTTAATCAGTTCGGTCTTTTCTTCATCGAACGCAGTCCAGCCGGTACGTAACAGAATCGTTTCTTTGCCGAGACGAAACGCCAGAATCTCGCCAATCAACGCATGGGTATGAAGGATCATGCGGGTGTCATTGGCGTCGCAGCCGGTCCAGGCGGCAATCAGGCGTGTCAGGTGGCTGTGTAGCGGACTAATCACCTGTTCGTGCACCAGGTGGTAGGCTGCCGTGGGAGAGAGCTGCTCACGGGAGATAAACTTGCTGAGGTTGACGGTGTCATCCTGGGTGAGCAGTTGGATCATGTTCCTGCAGGCGCGAAGGATCAGTTCGCGGATAGCGGCGCGATCCGGCTGTGGTTGTGCGAACAAGCGTTCGGCTTCCTCGGCGTGCGGACGGAACTGCTCGCCAATAAAATCGGCAATCCACTGGGCGCAGGCGAGGTACAAATCTTCTTTCGAACCGAAGTAATAGGTAATGGCAGCGATATTCTGCCCGGCCTGGGCGGCGATATCGCGGGTGGTGGCGTTCATTCCATACTCACCAAACTGTGCCAGTGCCGCAGCAATCAGCTGTTTTTTCGCCTGTTCACCTTTGGTTGTCATGGCAGGACTATTCATAGCACAGCCCATTCTTAATCAAATGATTGATTAAGATTATGACTCATTTTTAGCGTTGTCCAGTATGACCAAGAATTTTAGCAACGCCAGTCACAGGGATAATTTATGCGCTGTGTCACAAAAACTGCTACACTCCGCTCCCTCATGACATTGTGGTTTTTGTCATTTTCCTTTTCAGTATCTCCCTGAAAACTACACCGGTAACGGTCGGGGCGGTTCGGAGTAGTTATGTCTTTCGATTCTTTGGGTTTAAGCCCTGATATCCTGCGCGCCGTTGCCGAGCAAGGTTACCGTGAACCCACCCCTATTCAGCAGCAGGCGATCCCTGCGGTGCTGGAAGGCCGCGACCTGATGGCCAGTGCCCAGACCGGCACGGGCAAAACAGCGGGCTTTACGTTGCCGCTACTACAACACCTGATTTCCCGCGAGCCGCACGCCAAAGGGCGTCGTCCGGTTCGTGCGCTGATCCTTACCCCGACCCGTGAACTGGCGGCGCAGATTGGCGAAAACGTCCGTGATTACAGCAAATACCTGAACATTCGTTCGCTGGTGGTGTTTGGTGGTGTCAGCATTAACCCGCAGATGATGAAACTGCGTGGCGGCGTTGATGTTCTGGTGGCAACGCCGGGGCGTTTGCTGGACCTGGAACATCAGAATGCGGTGAAGCTGGACCAGATAGAAATCCTCGTCCTCGATGAAGCTGACCGCATGCTCGACATGGGCTTTATCCACGATATCCGTCGCGTGTTAACAAAACTGCCAGCGAAGCGCCAGAACCTGTTGTTCTCCGCGACCTTCTCTGACGATATTAAAGCCCTGGCGGAAAAACTGTTGCACAACCCGCTGGAAATCGAAGTGGCACGCCGCAATACCGCGTCTGATCAGGTGACCCAGCACGTTCACTTTGTTGATAAGAAACGCAAACGCGAATTGCTGTCGCATATGATTGGTAAAGGGAACTGGCAGCAGGTGCTGGTGTTTACCCGTACCAAACACGGCGCTAACCATCTGGCTGAACAGCTCAATAAAGATGGCATCCGTAGTGCGGCGATCCACGGCAATAAATCGCAAGGTGCGCGTACTCGTGCGCTGGCCGATTTTAAATCGGGCGATATTCGCGTGCTGGTGGCAACTGACATCGCTGCGCGCGGTCTGGATATCGAAGAGTTGCCGCACGTCGTCAACTATGAACTGCCAAACGTACCGGAAGATTATGTCCACCGTATCGGGCGTACCGGTCGCGCGGCTGCTACCGGTGAAGCGTTGTCGCTGGTGTGTGTTGATGAACACAAACTGCTGCGTGATATCGAAAAACTGCTGAAAAAAGAGATCCCGCGCATTGCGGTTCCGGGCTATGAGCCGGACCCGTCAATCAAAGCCGAACCAATCCAGAACGGTCGCCAGCAACGTGGTGGCGGCGGCGGTCGTGGGCAAGGTGGTGGTCGCAGTCAACAGCAACCTCGCCGTGGGGAAGGTGGCGCAAAATCTGCAAGCGCGAAACCTGCAGAAAAACCCTCTCGTCGCCTCGGCGATGCCAAACCGGCAGGCGAGCAACAACGTCGCCGCCGTCCGCGTAAACCTGCCGCTGCGCAGTAATCTTTTGATGCCGGGCATAGCCCGGCATCAGGCTGATGAACAAACGCAAAACTGCCTGATGCGCTACGCTTATCAGGCCTACGTGAACTCTGCAATATATTGAATTTGCATGCTTTTGTAGGCCGGATAAGGCGTTTACGCCGCATCCGGCATTTCACAACAAGCACTTGTCAGCAATTTGAGAACACGGGAAAAAATTTCTCTGTTTTACCGCCCATAAGCCACCCGAGACGTTACTTCTCTATAGCCAATTGTTCGCGCAACTCCATTAAAAGGTAGCCCAGTCGATTCTTGCCCTTACCATTACCACCGTCTCCCCAGTAAGCATCATTTTCCGTATGCTCAACCAGTTTTGCGGGCGCGGTTGCCAGCAAGAGCGCACGCAGTTCTGCATGCTGTTCGAATTTAGCGCGAAGTGCTTTTCGCATCACCTGTTCTTTGACCGACTCCCAGTTTTTACGCAGAGGCTTAGAACGATCGCGCCCCATGCGTGCGGCGACCATAGGGGAAGAAACCCGACGGATCTCTTCGCGGTATTTTTCATCAAGGAATTTTTGTGCCTGAAAATAGTGTTCTGAGGTGGGCCAGGTTTTCCCGTCAACCTTGATGGGCCAGGCGGCAAAGTTAGAAAAATCACCGTAGTCATCGCCGGTGCTGTAGAAATTTATGATGGTGTCTTGCATGACGTGTTGGATCCTTTGTGCTCGAACGGGCATTAAACCGCATTATGTTGATGGTTATTGCGAGCCGCTTTCCAGAAACAGAAAAACCATTACCCCTGAAAACCGAAAAATGCCACAATATTGGCTGTTTATACAGTATTTCAGGTTTTCTCATGGCATTAACCGCCGCGCTTAAAGCGCAAATTGCCGCCTGGTATAAGGCGCTTCAGGAACAGATCCCCGACTTTATTCCCCGTGCGCCGCAGCGGCAGATGATTGCGGACGTCGCCAAAACGCTGGCCGGAGAAGAAGGGCGGCATCTGGCGATTGAAGCCCCCACCGGCGTTGGGAAAACGCTCTCCTATTTGATCCCCGGCATCGCCATTGCCCGCGAAGAGCAAAAAACGCTGGTGGTGAGTACCGCCAACGTGGCGTTACAGGATCAGATCTACAGCAAAGATTTACCGCTGCTGAAAAAGATCATTCCCGATCTTAAATTCACTGCCGCTTTCGGGCGTGGGCGCTACGTTTGCCCGCGTAATCTGACGGCGCTCGCCAGCACTGAGCCCACGCAACAGGATCTGCTGGCGTTTCTTGACGACGAGCTGACGCCGAACAATCAGGAAGAGCAAAAACGTTGTGCGAAGCTGAAGGGCGATCTCGATACTTATAAATGGGATGGTCTGCGCGATCATACGGATATCGCTATAGATGACGATCTCTGGCGTCGTTTGAGTACCGACAAAGCCAGCTGCCTCAACCGTAACTGTTACTACTATCGTGAATGCCCGTTTTTTGTTGCTCGTCGGGAGATTCAGGAAGCGGAAGTGGTGGTGGCAAACCATGCGCTGGTGATGGCGGCGATGGAAAGCGAAGCCGTATTGCCTGATCCGAAAAATCTGCTGCTGGTACTGGACGAAGGTCATCACCTGCCGGATGTGGCGCGGGATGCGCTGGAGATGAGCGCCGAAATCACCGCACCGTGGTATCGGCTACAGCTGGACTTGTTCACCAAACTGGTCGCTACCTGCATGGAGCAGTTTCGCCCGAAGACCATCCCGCCGCTGGCGATCCCTGAACGTTTGAATGCGCATTGTGAAGAGTTGTATGAGCTTATCGCCTCGTTAAACAACATTCTCAATCTCTACATGCCTGCCGGGCAAGAGGCAGAGCACCGTTTCGCGATGGGCGAACTGCCTGATGAAGTGCTGGAGATCTGCCAGCGGCTGGCAAAACTCACCGAGATGCTGCGTGGCCTGGCGGAGTTATTTCTTAATGATTTAAGTGAGAAAACCGGTAGTCACGACATTGTGCGTCTGCATCGGTTGATTTTGCAGATGAACCGCGCGTTGGGGATGTTCGAGGCGCAAAGCAAACTCTGGCGGCTGGCTTCTCTGGCGCAATCTTCCGGTGCGCCGGTGACTAAATGGGCGACGCGGGAAGAGCGCGAAGGGCAACTGCATCTCTGGTTTCACTGCGTGGGAATACGTGTTAGCGATCAGCTGGAAAGGCTGCTGTGGCGCAGTATTCCGCACATTATTGTCACCTCTGCAACCTTGCGTTCGCTGAACAGTTTTTCGCGTTTGCAGGAGATGAGCGGGCTGAAAGAGAAAGCGGGCGACCGCTTTGTGGCGCTGGATTCCCCCTTTAACCACTGCGAACAGGGCAAAATTGTTATTCCCCGGATGCGCTTTGAGCCTTCCATCGACAACGAAGAGCAGCACATTGCTGAAATGGCGGCCTTTTTCCGTGAGCAGGTGGAGAGCAAAAAACATCTTGGTATGTTGGTACTGTTTGCCAGCGGACGGGCGATGCAGCGGTTTCTCGACTATGTGACGGATTTACGGTTGATGTTGCTGGTGCAGGGCGATCAGCCGCGTTACCGTTTAGTTGAACTGCACCGCAAACGCGTCGCCAACGGTGAGCGCAGCGTACTGGTGGGCTTACAGTCATTTGCCGAAGGGCTGGATTTAAAGGGCGAGCTGCTAAGTCAGGTGCATATCCATAAAATTGCCTTTCCACCTATTGACAGCCCGGTGGTGATCACCGAAGGGGAATGGCTGAAAAGCCTCAATCGCTATCCGTTTGAGGTGCAAAGCCTGCCGAGCGCCTCGTTTAACCTGATCCAGCAGGTCGGACGTTTGATCCGAAGCCACAGCTGCTGGGGGGAAGTGGTGATTTACGATAAACGCTTGCTGACCAAAAACTATGGCAAGCGACTACTGGATGCATTACCGGTATTTCCGATTGAGCAACCGGAAGTCCCTGAAGGTATAGTTAAAAAGAAAGAAAAAGCGAAATCCCCACGCCGTCGGCGGCGTTAATGATGTGAGTCAGGTAAGGAGTCGTAAATGGACTATCGCAAAATCATTAAAGAGATCGGGCGCGGGAAAAACCACGCGCGCGATTTAGACCGGGATACTGCGCGCGGTCTGTATGCCCATATGCTCAACGGTGAAGTCCCTGACCTTGAGTTGGGCGGCGTATTGATTGCGCTGCGTATCAAAGGGGAAGGGGAAGCAGAGATGCTCGGCTTTTACGAAGCCATGCAAAATCACACCATCAAGCTGACGCCGCCTGCAGGCAAGCCGATGCCGATTGTCATCCCCAGTTACAACGGCGCGCGTAAACAGGCCAACCTGACGCCGTTGTTAGCGATTCTGCTGCATAAACTCGGTTTTCCTGTGGTGGTTCACGGGGTTAGCGAAGATCCAACCCGCGTGCTGACAGAAACCATTTTCGAACTGATGGGTATTACGCCAACGTTGCACGGTGGGCAGGCGCAGGCGAAGCTCGACGAACATCAACCGGTGTTTATGCCTGTGGGCGCGTTTTGCCCGCCGCTGGAAAAACAACTGGCGATGCGCTGGCGGATGGGCGTGCGTAACAGTGCGCATACCCTGGCGAAACTGGCGACGCCATTTGCCGAAGGTGAGGCACTGCGTCTTTCCAGCGTTTCGCATCCGGAATACATCGGACGCGTCGCGAAGTTCTTTAGCGATATTGGCGGACGAGCGCTGTTAATGCATGGCACTGAAGGTGAAGTGTATGCTAATCCGCAACGTTGCCCGCAAATCAATCTGATCGACCGTGAAGGGATGCGGGTGCTGTATGAAAAACAGGACACTGCTGGCAGCGAGCTACTGCCACAAGCCAAAGACCCGGAAACCACGGCGCAGTGGATTGAACGTTGCCTGGCTGGCAGCGAACCGATCCCTCAGTCACTAAAAATCCAGATGGCTTGCTGCCTGCTGGCGGCAGGCGAAGTGGCAACCATTAGCGACGGTCTGGCGCGCGTTAAGCAATCATTTTAAGTTCTCCCCCAGCCGGATGAGCACTGTCATCCGGCCTTTACCCCACCGCAATATGAAATTCCTGCATCTTTATTGACCTTCCCGCGTCTGGCGCGCAGCATAAAAAAGCAACAGGCATATAACATAAACAGGAGTTAACCATGGAAAGTGGTCATCGCTTTGATGCGCAGACGCTACACCGTTTTATTCAGGCTGTATTTCGTCAGATGGGGAGCGAGGAACAGGAAGCAAAATTAGTTGCCGATCATTTAATCGCGGCAAATCTGGCTGGGCATGATTCACATGGTATTGGCATGATCCCAAGCTATGTGCATTCCTGGAGCCTGGGTTCTTTGCAAATCAACCATCACGCCAAAATTATCAAAGAGGCGGGGGCTGTGGTCACGCTTGATGGCGATCGCGCATTTGGTCAGGTGGCGGCACACGAAGCGATGGCGCTGGGGATTGAGAAAGCGCATCAGCACGGCATTGCCGCCGTGGCGCTACATAACTCGCATCATATCGGCCGAATCGGTTATTGGGCGGAACAGTGCGCGGCGGCGGGGTTTGTCTCTATCCACTTTGTTAACGTGGTGGGTATTCCAATGGTTGCACCGTTCCACGGCCGCGACAGCCGCTTTGGCACCAATCCGTTCTGTGTGATTTTTCCACGTAAAGATAACTTCCCGCTGTTGCTTGATTACGCCACCAGCGCCATCGCATTTGGTAAAACTCGCGTCGCCTGGCATAAAGGTGTTCCCGTGCCGCCAGGCTGCCTGATTGATGTTAACGGCGTCCCGACGACAAATCCGGCGGTCATGCAGGAGTCGCCGTTGGGGTCGTTGTTGACCTTTGCTGAACATAAAGGCTACGCGCTGGCGGCGATGTGTGAAATTCTTGGCGGGGCGCTTTCTGGCGGTAAAACGACGCATCAGGAAACGTTACAAACCAGTCCCGATACCATTCTTAACTGCATGACCACTATCATCATCAACCCGGAACTGTTCGGCGCGCCGGATTGTAGCGCGCAGACCGAAGCCTTTGCCGAGTGGGTGAAAGCTTCGCCGCATGATGAAGATAAGCCGATTTTGCTACCGGGTGAGTGGGAAGTGAACACGCGTCGCGAACGGCAGGAGTTGGGGATCCCATTGGATGCGGGAAGCTGGCAGGCCATTTGTGATGCGGCGCGACAGGTTGGTATGCCGGAAGAGACGTTGCAGGCTTTCTGTCAGCTGTTAGCCAGCTAAAAAAAAGCCCGTCCAGTGACGGACGGGCAAACAAGGGTAACATAGGATCAATGAGGGTTAGAGCATATGCGTCTGTCGGCAAACAGACAGGGAAATACTTTTGCTGGATGTAGCGTAAACGCCATATCCGACCAACGGTTCGGATTTTGTAGGCCTGACAAGACGCGGTAGCGTCGCATCAGGCATCTGTTGTCGGATGCGGTGTAAACGTCTTATCCGACTTACGAATTACTTATAGATAACCGCAGTTCCGCTTAATTTATTGTTGTTGGTGGCGGAAGTAATGCTGTATCCACTAGCCCCAGCAGCTGCCGCTTTCTCAGCCAGTTTCGCTTCCAGGGCATCGAGGGTGGATGCGCCATCGGCAGAAACCACGCCGATTTTATTCATGTTCTGTGCCTGGGATGCCGTTACCGGTTCCGCGGCAAACACGCCAAATGACAGAGTTGAAAGAGCCATAGCAGCAACAACAGTATTGATAGTTTTCATAATTAATCTCTCGCAGGTGATTTTTGTTTAAGTGACGTTGTTTCGTCGATGTGATGAGTATCACGTTTTTTTACGAGAGATAAAATCGAAGAGAATTGACCGCCTTGTTCAAATAAATTGATTGATATCTAACATATTGATAAATCATTTATTTGTTGTACTTATGGACCCGTTTTATATCGCGTGGCAGTCACGGCAGCGTTAAAGGCACGGAATGCCACGCAAAATACAAATTATACTCGCTATACATCCCGCCAGTTGCAGTTAACGTAACTGGCTGTCTTTCGAACCTCTGCGATTATATCCTGTATAAGCTGGTTTTTGTAAATCTTTCTCCTGCTGACAATGAATGCATAAGCGCACGCCAGGAATGGCTTCCCGACGGGCCTGCGGGATGGGGGCGCCACACTCTTCACATTCATACAGGCTTTCGCCACGCGGAATTTCACCCCGAGCGCGAGCGATCGCATCTTCAATTGTACTGTTGATCTGTTCGTTGACGGCGTCATCGTTAGCCCAACCGGATGCCATATCGTCCTCCCCATATGAATGCTTGTACAGTTAAGTGTAGCTAATATAGGGACGAACTCGGGCAGTTCAAGCGTCAGATCTCCGACCATTCCCGCAGCAGATTATGATAAAGATTGAGCAGCGACAGGATCTCTTCACTTTCGCCATAGCGGCTTTTCAGCGACTGAATATTGTTGTCCAGTTCAAACAGCATGGCGCGCTTTTTATCATCGCGGATCATCGATTGGATCCACATAAATGATGCCACTCGCACGCCGCGGGTTACGGGTGTCACGCAATGCAGGCTGCTGGAGGGGTATAACACCAGATCACCTGCCGGAAGTTTAACCCGATGTTGTCCGAAGGTATCATTAACGACCAGTTCGCCGCCGTCGTAGCTTTGTGGATCGCTCAAAAAAAGCGTGGCAGAAAGGTCAGTGCGCATCCAGCCGTTTTGCGGGTGACTGCGTACTGCACCATCCACATGAAAACCATAGGTTTCATTGTTCTGGTAGCGATTAAACAGCGGCGTGGAAAGGGTACGCGGCAAGGCCGCGGCAAAGAACAAAGCATGTTGGTTAACCGCGTTCAGCACCTCATTTTGCAATTCGGCGTACAGGGCGCTGCGGATATCAACTTGCTGATTGTTCTTAACTTGTGCGCCTTGTGCGCCGGTGGTGACGCGTCCATCAACCCATTCGGCTTGTTCCAGTTGTTCAAGAAAACGCGCGACGTCCTGTGGCGATAACACGCCGGGAATGTGGTACATCATACAAGTGCTCCAAAAAGTGGGGCCTGCGCCCCACACCGATTTTTAACAGTCATGCCGGATGCGGCGTGAACGCCTTATCTGCCCTACCAAATGATGTGAATTCAATGTATTGCACAACCTTGTAGGCCTGATAAGCGCAGCGCATCAGGCAATGGTACTCAGGTGCCGGATGCGGCGTGAACGCCTTATCCGGCCTACAAAATGATGTGAATTCAATGTGTTGCACAACCTTGTAGGCCTGATAAGCGCAGCGCATCAGGCAACGGTGTTCAGATGCCGGATGCGGCGTGAACGCCTTATCTGGCCTACCAAATGATGTGAATTCAATGCATTGGACAACCTTATAGGCCTGATAAGCGCAGCGCATCAGGCAGACCTGTTCTCGCCATCAACATTAGTGAGCCTTGCGCCCCACATCTGAATCAGAAATGCATATTGGCGGTGAGCAGGAACGTTCTTGGTTCGCCCGGGTGGTAACGGTAGCCGCTCTTGTTGATTGAGGCGACGTAATCGGTATCAAACAGGTTGTAGACGTTTAGCTGGAAGTCGAGATTGCGATTAACCCGATATCCCAGTTTGGCATCGGCGACCCAATAACCTTCGGTAAACGCTGGCGTTCCCACTGCGCCGTCTGAACCTTTATGCATACTGCCGATGTAACGTGCGCCCGCGCCAACGGAAATATCATCGGTTGCCTGATATTGGCTCCATAAGGTAAAGGCGTGCTCCGGCGTATATGGCAGTGATGATGAACCATCCTGAGCCACATCCGCGCCATTTTTTATGGTCGCTTTTTGCTGGGTGTAGCCGCCAATCACCTGCCACGCGGGCGTGATATTCCCGGCCACGGATATTTCATAGCCTTCGACGCGTTTCTTACCGTATTGTGAGTAAGTCCCGTCATCGTTTTGCTCAACTTCATTTTCGATATCAGTACGGAACAGCGTGGCGGTAAGCAACAGGCGTTTATCCAGCACCTGCCATTTGGTGCCAATCTCACTGGTGTTGGCTTTTTGTGGTTTAAAGTCGGTGCGGCTGGCGCTGTTACCGCTGCCAGACTGCGCAAGGGCGAAGTTATTGCCGCCCGGCGGCTGCTGGGAAACGGCATAGTTAATATAGACATTGCCGTTTTCCGTCAGGTGATACAGCGCCCCGGCTTTCCAGTTCACCAGATTGCCCGACTTGGCAGTGTCGACGGTGGTGACCGGAGAACCGTTTGCCACGCCAGCAGGGCAGGTGACTGCGCCTCGTCCACTGCCGCCGCAGGCGGTGGCACTGTCATATTCAGTATGATAATTATCCAGGCGGATCCCGCCGTTCAGCTCAAAATCACGGGTGATTTGCAGCGTATCGAAGGCATAAATTGCGAAGGTATCCGTCTGACCATTGGCGTTTGCGCCATTGCGTGTCAGGCCGCCGGGATGAATGCTGCTGTCAGGATGATAAATATTCACCGCCGGTAGCGTCACCGGATTAACGCCGTAGTTGGTCTGCGTTTCACGGGTAAATTCCACGCCAGTACTAACATCATGACCGATAGAGCCGGTATAAAACGTGGTAGTCAGGTTGGTCTGGTTGGTGAGAATTTTATTACTCACATCTTTGGTGTTCGCCGTACGTGACCAGGTCCAACTATTCACATCGCTGGTAGGCTGGGTAATATTCGACGCCCCGCCCATAATCGCCGTCATCAGGTAATCCTGCTTCACGCGCGACCATCGGGTCGTATTGCGAATGGTGGTGTTATCGTTGATGTCGTGCTCAAAACGCATGGTGGCGGTATCGGTGGTCGAATCGTCGTAATCGGAATCCGTGCCATAAAAGTTATGCGTATCTACTTTTCCGGAATGATTCAGTGCCGCCGTTCCCGCAGATGGGGCGGAATAGCCCGGCAAACCGATGGTCGGAATGCCGCCGTCTGGCGTGTTGTGCTGGGTGACATGCAGATAATTAAGATACAAACGATTCGCAGTGCCAAGGCCAAAAGCTACGGAAGGGGCGACGCCGTAACGCTCATTTTTGACTTTGTCGCGTCCGGCATCGTGCGTTTTTTCGCCCATCACATTCAGACGCACCGCGGAGGAATCGCCAATCACCTGATTGACGTCCAGTGTGCCGCGGCGGAACCAGGCGCTGCCAATACTGGCGGAGGCGTCAATGCCGGAATCATTGCGCGGCTGCTTGCTGATCATATTGATCGAGCCCGTCGGCGCGCTGCGCCCGTAGTCGGTGCCGGACGGACCTTTAATCACTTCGACCTGCTCAGTATTGAAGGTGTCGCGCGAGACGCTGCCGATATCGCGAATGCCATCAATATAAATACTGTTAGAGGTATCGGCACCGCGCATATAAATGGCGTCGCCAGTGGTGGAGTTACCGTTCTCACCAGCAAAAAATGCGCCTACGCCGGGGACGTTTTTGAGCGCGTCGGTAAGGTTGGTCGCGCCCTGATCTTTAATCACTTGTTCAGAAATCACCGTCATCGTGCGGGTCGTATCCGCTACCGGACGCGAGAATTTCGGATCGGCAGATTGTTGTGGCGCATAAAGCGAAGGCGTTGATGCTTCGACAACCAGCGTGTCATCCGCGTTAGTTTGCCCTTCGGCGGCGAGTGCCTGAGCCACAGGCGTGATGCCAATACAAAGACCGGCAAAGAACGTGAGCGAGTGAAATTGTCTGGCAGGGAAATTGCGATTGTTTTCCATTTGGCAGGTGACTTTTTCTTATATGTTTAAGTTTTCACTGTCACGAGAAAGCATCTCTGCGGATGCGATGCCACTGTTAATCCCGTAATAGTGTTCGTGAAAGTGATAATAATTTTGATAAGCATTATCACTTAGCGCGATTTTCTATCACCCATTGCGCGAAAAAGAAATACATTTATTTACATTGCGTTCATATTTGATGTTTTTTGATTACAAAATAGGCGAAAACTGCATCCAGAGGCGAATGCAGTTACGTTGGTGGGGTTATTTGTAGATGGTTGCAGTACCGAACATCTGGTCATTTCCGCCTGCGGAATTAATGACATAACCTTTCGCGCCTTGTTCGCGCGCTTTTTCTGCCAGTTTATCCTCCAGATCACTTAGGTTTGATGCGCCAGTTGCCGAAACGGTACCGGCGGGCCGTAGCTGACCGCTGTCCTGGTTACTCAGAGGCTGCGCGGCATAAGCCGTGAGAGAGATTCCGCTCAGGACGGTGGCAATCAGTAGTGCGAGGCACTTTTTCATAATGACATCCTCAGAAATACAACGAGTAGTGCCTGATAAGTGTAGGTCGCCTGTGCGATGCAAATGACGCAAAAAATTGACAGATATGTGCTTATTTTTTGAACGATATATTTTTACAAAACAAGACAAATCAATGACATGCATGATGCTGATTTTTATGGTGAATTGCTATAAGCCATAGTCATGTTAAGGTCTTTCGAAATGATAAACGCAGCCAGATATTTACCCTGTCGCGTTATGCGGGTATCTTACGCCGCTGCTTAAAGGAGAATGCTATGTCCGCCCAGAAACCGGGGTTGCATCCGCGCAACCGTCATCACAGCCGCTACGATCTCGCCACGCTTTGTCAGGTCAATCCTGAACTCAGGCAATTCCTCACGCTTACACCCGCCGGGGAGCAAAGCGTAGACTTTGCCAATCCGCTGGCGGTGAAGGCGCTCAATAAGGCGTTGCTGGCCCATTTTTACGCCGTAGCGAACTGGGATATTCCGGACGGTTTTCTCTGCCCGCCAGTACCGGGCCGGGCGGATTATATTCATCACCTTGCCGATTTACTGGCAGAAGCAAGCGGAACAATTCCAGCTAATGCCAGCATTCTGGATATCGGCGTTGGTGCGAACTGTATTTACCCGCTGATTGGCGTACATGAATATGGCTGGCGTTTTACCGGCAGCGAAACCAGCAGCCAGGCGTTAAGCAGTGCGCAGGCGATCATCAGTGCTAATCCGGGACTTAACCGCGCCATTCGTCTGCGTCGGCAAAAAGAGAGTGGGGCGATTTTTAACGGCATCATCCATAAAAACGAGCAATACGACGCGACCTTGTGTAACCCGCCATTCCACGATTCCGCCGCTGCGGCACGGGCAGGTAGTGAGCGTAAACGCCGTAACCTTGGGCTGAACAAAGACGATGCACTGAACTTTGGTGGTCAGCAACAGGAGTTGTGGTGTGAAGGCGGTGAAGTCGCCTTTATCAAAAAGATGATTGAAGAGAGCAAAGGCTTCGCGAAGCAGGTGATGTGGTTTACCTCGCTGGTATCTCGTGGTGAAAACTTACCGCCATTGTATCGTGCTCTGACGGATGTTGGCGCGGTGAAAGTGGTCAAAAAAGAGATGGCCCAGGGGCAAAAGCAGAGTCGCTTTATTGCCTGGACCTTTATGAACGACGAGCAGCGTCGCCGTTTTGTTAATCGCCAACGTTAAAGCGTTGGCTCCCCCGGCGGCAGCGGTTCAGCCGGGGTCGCGCCCGGAGCAGGCAGCACCTGATAAGTCTGCACTGGCGCGCGAACGCCCGCCAGGTCGAAATGTTTTTTCACCTGGCTGTCGAGGGCAAAGCGTACCGTCCACTGTTTGAGCGGCAGCGTAGTGAACGAAACACGCAGTGTAAACGCGGTATTGCTTAAGCCGACAATCCCGGCAAAGTTCGGTTCACCAATAATCAGCCCGCGAATTTCTTCGTTTTCCATCAATTCCGCTACCGCATCTTTCAGTGCCTGATTGGCTTTATCAGCATCTTCATGGCGATCAACATCGTAATTTGCCACCACCGAACCAATGCCGCGGACGAAGTTAGCAAAAGTGGTAATCGAAGACCACGGAATGATGTGATACGCCCCGGTATCCTGGCGCACGCCCACGGAGCGAATCGACATCCGTTCCACTGTGCCGGTCAACGGTCCGATGGTCACTAAATCCCCGGTGTTCATACCGTTTTCAAACTGAATAAATACCCCGGTGATAATATCTTTCACCAGCGTTTGCGAACCAAACGAGATAGCCAGACCTAATGCCCCGGCACCTGCCAGCAATGGCGCGATATTGACGCCGATTTCCGACAACACAATCATGATGGTGATGGTACTGATAATCACCGCCAGCGCGTTACGAAACAGCGTCAGCAGGGTTCGCGTACGGGCGCTGGGTAGCGGGCGGCCATGAATATCCGAAGCCAGCCGGTTTTCGATCAAACTGGCGAGCACCGTCCAGCCAACCGCCGAGAAGAAAAGAATGAGTGCGATACGGATCAGGATATCTACGGTTTTCTGCCCCGCGCCGTTTTGCAGCCAGTTCCAGAAATCGAACAATCCCCATGCGCTCAACAGCAACATTACCGCCACGCAGACGGTCAGAATTCGCGCCGTTTTCAGTGCCGCCGAAAGCCAGCCATTCAGCCGTTTTTGCAGCTCCGGATAGTTACGCTGAGTATGTGGCGAGAGAGTGATGGTTTTTGCCAGCCAGCGGGAAAACATACCGGAAACAAATGCTGCGATACCAATAATCGCCAGGCTGCGCACTGTTGCACCCATCATAAATTTCAGGCTGTTGCCCGGATCGAACAACGAAAAGAAAAACAGCACGATAAAATAGGCGCTTGCCAGCCAGTGCCACACCAGCGCAAAGGCGCGGATAAACAGGCTGAAAAAGGCCAGCGAATGCTCCGCAAAGTTGAGCAAATGCTGGGTAATCTCTTTTTTATTACGAAAGATCAGGTACAACGCCCAGACGGTCATGCACAGCATAATGATGACGTTCGCCAGCGCACCTATCTGTACATTCACCTGATTAGAGATAATCGGCACGGCCACAATCAGGCCATAACCTATCAAACTGCTTAACCAGCTCAGGCGACGACTCCAGTAACGGGCGCTCTCGTCCTGAATCGTGAACGGGCGCAGCTCCGCCACGTTTGGGCAAAAAATCAGGCGTAGTACGGCTTTGAAAAATTCAATCAGGGCAAAGGCGTTGAGAAATAAACTTTGTTGGAAAGCGATGGTACGGCTGCCCGCATTCAGGTTGTCGCTTAATACCTGGCCGACAAATAATGTCAGCGCCAGTAACAGCAGGTCGATAATAAACGCCCCGATAATCATCGCCGGAAGCTGTAACCAGTTACTGCGCTCACGATTTTTTTGCCGCGCCCACTGACCCATTTTGCGATACAGCGGCAGTGCGCACAGGCGAATCAGCCAGTAAAAACCAAACACTAATACCGCTAACATTGAAAAATGGCTCAGCGCATTGCTGAAGGTTTGTGGATTAAATGGCTTATGCGGGGAGCCGGTGATATTGCGATAAAGTTGCCCGAAGCGGGCGGAAAGGGCTTCACCATAATGGCGGCTGACTTCGGTGACCTTTTGCAGCACGGTTTGCTCTTCAACCAGCGTCGGCGGCACGATCTTCGGTACCGGTTCCGCAGGGGGCGTAGCGGCGACGGTGCGCAACTGGTCGATCAACTCTTTACGCGAGGTGTCATTATCCAGTACATCCGCCAGTGCGCCATAAGCCGCTTTTTTTTGTTCGATATCCGGTTCCGGGGCCGGTTCAGTCGTTGAGTCCGTTGTCGTTGTGGTTGTAACGCCGGGTATGGATACCGCGTGGGCAGGTGCGCCCAGCAGGCAGAAGAGGATGAACAGGATCCACCGCATGACTCCTCCAGTGAGAAAACAGAGCAAAAAGATAAGTATAGATGCTGGGGGAGGGGCGATTTTAAATGAGAGGAATCTGGTGTTCCTCCCTTTCGGGTGAAAGGGAGGAAGGGATATTAAGCAGGTTGCTGACAACGTGCGGGCTTTTTTGCCGGATGCGGCGTGAACGTCTTATCCGTCCTACACGTGCATGCAATTTTAATAAGTTGCCATATATCCTGCAGGCCTGATAAGCGTAGCGCATCAGGCAATGTGTCTTATTAAGAGACGTGCTGTAAAAATTCCTGCAAACGCTGGCTCGGCGGGTTCTTGATCAACACCTGCGGATCGCCATCTTCCGCAATCCGGCCTTTGTCGATAAAGATCAGGCGCGAAGCTACTTTCTCGGCAAAACCGATTTCGTGGGTCACGATCACCATCGTCATCCCTTCTTCAGCCAGATCCTGCATAACCTTCAGCACTTCATGGCGCAATTCCGGGTCAAGAGCGGAAGTCGGTTCATCAAACAGCATCATTTTCGGTTTCACCGCCAGCGCGCGGGCAATCGCTACACGCTGCTGCTGACCACCAGAAAGTTCGGAAGGGTAGTGATGGGCGCGTTCCGCCAGACCGACTTTCGCCAGCAGTTCACGTGCCAGTTTTTCCGCCTCTTCTTTGTTCGCGCCACGCACGCGTAGCGGGCCAAACATGACGTTTTCCAGCGCCGTCAGATGCGGGAAAAGATAAAACTGCTGGAACACCATACCCGCTTCCTGGCGAATCAGGCGCTCGTCAACTTTCGGATCGTTAACCTTCAGACCATCGACAATCAGATCGCCGGAGGTGATTTCTTCCAGTTTGTTGATGCAGCGCAGCAGGGTCGATTTACCGGAACCGGACGGCCCGATAATCACCACGACTTCGCCCTGGGCAATATTCAAATCGATATTGTGCAGCACCTGGGTTGGGCCAAAGTGCTTGGAGACGTTTTTAAATTCAATCACAGGATTTTCATCCTTCTTTCCAGACGACGCAGAATAAAGCTCAGCACCAGGGTAATAATCAGATAGAACACCGCAACGGCGCTCCAGATCTCAAGGGCGCGGAAGTTACCGGCAATAATTTCTTGCCCCTGACGGGTCAGTTCCGCCACGCCGATAACAATAAACAGCGAGGTATCTTTAATGCTGATGATCCACTGGTTACCCAGCGGCGGCAGCATACGGCGCAGTGCCAGCGGTAAAATGACATAGCGAATGGTTTCCCAACGTGAAAGGCCGAGCGCCAGTCCTGCTTCACGAAAACCTTTGTGGATTGACAGCACCGCACCACGCGTGATTTCCGCAATGTACGCGCCGGAGTTGATCATGATGGTGACCACCGCCGCAGTAAACGGGTCGATGCGTAAGTCGTTAAACGCCATCGGCAGGGCGAAGTAGATAAACATCACCTGGACGACGATAGGTGTGCCGCGGATCACTTCAATAAAGACCAGCGCGACGTGGTTGGCTATCCAACCCCCGAAGGTGCGTGCAAAACCTGCCGCCAGTCCGATAACCAGGCCGCCAGCCAGACCGAGGACCGAAATCCACAGGGTCATTTTGGCGCCTTCAATCAGAAGCGGAATGGCAGGCCAGATGGCACTCCAGTCAAACTGCATATGTTGTTCCTGTTACCGTGGTGTAAATACCCGAGCCAGAAGGCTGGCGGGGCGAAACGCTGGCCCGGTATGCAAAAGGCCACCGGGCCATAAATTAAAGGCAATCATTATTTCGGTTCAGTACCGAACCATTTTTTGTAGATTTCGTTGTATGTGCCGTTCTCGCGCAGGGTTTTCAACGCGCCGTTGATTTTGTCACGCAGCTCGTCGCTACCTTTCGGGAACGCAATACCGTATTGCTGTGCTTCCAGAGAGTCACCTACCGCTTTGAACTGACCGTTCCCGGCGGTTTTGATGAAGTAAAGAATGTTTGGTGTGTCGTGCAGGACGGCGTCTGCGCGGTTGGTACCCAGTTCCATATAGGCGTTATCGATGTTCGGGAACTGACGCAGATCTTTGGTTTTGATGTTCGCTTTTGCGTAATCAACGGAGCCAGTGCCGCTCTTCACAGCAACCACTTTACCATCGAGATCTTTCACGCTTTTCACATCGTTATTGTTGGCTTTCACCATCACTAACAGGCCGCTTTTGTAGTAGCCGTCAGAGAAATCGATCGCTTTTTTACGCTCGTCGGTAATGGTAATGCCCGCCAACGCCAGATCGATGTTTTTGGTTTGCAGTGCTGGGATGATGCCGCTGAAATCCATTGGTTTCAGTTCGTAATCCAGCTTCAGTTCTTTGGCGATAGCAGCCCACAGATCCACATCAAAACCAACGTATTTGTCGCCCTGTTTAAATTCAAACGGAACGAAGGCGGTATCCGTCGCCACAACCAGTTTTTTATCCGCGGCATGAGAAGAAACCGCAAAAGCCAGGGTCAGTGCAGCCAGTGAAACTTTTAATACAGACTTCATAGCATTTCCTTTTTTCTATCCACGGGACGATCCCCTGCGTGACATTTACGTATATGAAAAAATCGTGCCAGTTTTACAACTCTTTGATTTTTATAGGAGCAGTAAAAACGGGTTGCACAATTTATGGGGCAACACCTCCGGTCTGCACCATATTGGGGCGCCAAAGTGGTGCGCAAAAATAGTGCACTCAACACATAGGTTATTTAGCGTAAATTCTGATGAAAAAACAATCTTTATGTAACGATTGTGTGATGTTGTTGATACAAGTATTTTACTTTGACAGGCGGAGAAGGCGATGAGTTGCACTAAAAAAGTGCGTAAAGGCGGGCAGCAATACAAAACGGCCTCCTGTCAGGAAGCCGCTTTTATCGCTTACTTAAGTTTTGCACCATCTGCGATGGATTTATTCGATATTAGATTCGATAAACCACAAGAATTTATCCAGGTCGCGGGAAGCGGCGGTCAGGATATCTGCGGTGTCGTCATCTTTCGCTTCGCCAATCGCTTTGCGCACGTCGTTGGCAACAATCGCGTAACGGTCAGCCAGCTCTTTCAGGTGATCCTGAACGCTGTGGATGTCCAGCGGGTAGCTTTTCAGCGGGGTTTTGCTGTTAATAACTTGAGTGGTACCAAGGGCAACGCCACCCAGCTGCACTGCGCGCTCTGCCATAGTATCCAGGTGATCGGTCAGTGCGGTACGGAAACCATCCAGCATCTCATGTACGGCAATGAAGTTAGCGCCGCGCATGTTCCAGTGCGCTTGTTTGGTAATCAAAGAGAGATCAATAAACTGGATAACCTGGCGATTCAGCAACTCAACTGTCGCTTTCTTCTCGCTGTCAGAGACATCGTTGCGGGTATAAAGCAGATTGGTCGCTTTTGCTTTGACTAATTTAGCGGTACTCATAATTTCATATCCTCTTGATGTTATGTCCCAGTAATTAACGAGACTAAGTATAGCACCGCCCTGTTGTTCTGCTATTCTGGCTGTCCCTATCACACTAATAGCGGTAACAAGCGTGAAAAATAAAAACTATATAAATTCACATAGTTATGTATATTGCTGAAGACGATTCTTATTTTCTTTTTTACGCGAACTATTCACAGATAATAGGTTTTGGGATAACAAGATATATAAAAAAGGAAGGGATGAAGAGTCGTGTAATATTCTGCATGGTTATGCATAACCATGCAGAAAGATAGGTTTAATTAATATCTAATTCTTTAATTTTAGTCTCTTTGCGCGCTGTCAGCGTTGAGCCCATTGAGGCGGCAATAATCGCGCCGAGGGCCAGCAGTTGTATTGGCGCCAATGTCTCACCGAGGAAAATCATTCCGGAAACGGCAGCCAGTGCAGGTTCCATACTCATTAGCGTACCAAATGTCCGGGTCGGCAGACGGGTGAGGGCAATCATCTCAAGCGAATAGGGCAGAGCGGTAGAGAGGATAGCGACAGCCAGACCCAATGGAACAACCGACCAGTGCCAGAGCGCCTCTCCAGCCTGGAATGCGCCAATCGGCACGAAAATAAGCGCTGCAATCAGCGAACCGATAGCCACCGTCGCCGGGCCGTGTTCCGCACCGGCGCGTTGCCCACTTAATATGTAGATAGCCCAACAAGCACCGGCACCGAGCGCCAGCGCACAGCCGGTTAGGTCGACATGCGAAACATCCTGCCCCAGAGGCAGCAGGAACCACAGGCCGAGTACCACCAGCACAACCCAAACAAAGTCTACGGGGCGACGAGAAGAGAACAGCGCCACTGCCAGTGGCCCGGTGAACTCCAGCGCCACCGCAATCCCAAGCGGTACGGTCTGAATAGCAAGATAAAAAAGATAGTTCATTCCACCCAGTGAGATGCCGTAAAACAACAGCGGCAAGCGCTGTTCTTTGGCAAACCGCAGTCGCCACGGTTTAAAGAATGCGATAAGAATCAGTGTTCCCAGCGCCAGACGCAGTGCAGTCACGCCCGGCGCGCCAACCAATGGAAAAAGCGACTTTGCTAATGAGGCCCCGCCCTGAATAGACGCCATGGCAACGAGCAATAATAATATCGGTAACCAGACCGGCATTTTACGTAATGTCCCTGGCATCCGTTCCCCCATAAATTTGTATAGTCAGGTAAAGCGAGGAGTGTACTGGATATAACTAAAACTGGTTGAGCATTTGTTGAAAAATTTTTCCCCGTTTTGACTAAAATGCGCCAGGATTGATTGATTCATCAGCTTGGTGATTAGGAATAATCTGGATGAACGGCAGTGAAAATATGCGTAATACTTACGCAGTTCACTGAAAAAGTGATTTAAATTTAGATGGATAGCGGCATGTGGAAACGTTCTGTTACATGAAATGGCCCGTTAGACATCACAAATCGCGAAGAGTTTCCCATTAATTTTTGATATATTTAAAGCTTAGGACTTATTTGAATCACATTTGAGGTGGTTATGAAAAAAATTGCATGTCTTTCAGCACTGGCCGCAGTTCTGGCTTTCACCGCAGGTACTTCCGTAGCTGCTACTTCTACCGTAACTGGCGGTTACGCTCAGAGCGACGCTCAGGGCAAAATGAACAAAATGGGCGGTTTCAACCTGAAATACCGCTATGAAGAAGACAACAGCCCGCTGGGTGTGATCGGTTCTTTCACTTACACTGAAAAAAGTCGTACTAACAGTGCAGGCGATTACAACAAAACCCAGTACTACGGCATCACCGCTGGTCCGGCATACCGCATCAACGACTGGGCGAGCATCTACGGTGTTGTAGGTGTGGGCTACGGTAAATTCCAGGACACCAACTACCCGACCTATAAACACGACACCAGCGACTACGGTTTCTCCTACGGCGCAGGTCTGCAGTTCAACCCAATCGAAAACGTTGCGCTGGACTTCTCTTACGAGCAGAGCCGTATTCGTAGCGTTGACGTAGGCACCTGGATTGCCGGTGTTGGTTACCGCTTCTAATCACTTCGGTGATATAAAAAATCCGCCCCTCGGGGCGGATTTTTGTTTTTAAGGTTTCGGGTCGAAAATATCGGTTCCGAGATGGTTGTAATCCACCTTCTGTAACTGGAAGTTGGTGATGTATATCGGCCCGGCTTTCTTCTCGGAAATAAACGGGTAGTTGATGTTGATTTCCTGCGCTTTAATTCCCGTCCACTGTGAGAAAAAACCTAAGAAATCATTGGCTGAACGGCGGGCTTTAATCACCCTGTGCGCTTTATCGTCGCTGGAAATGACCATAAAAGGCACCTGAAAATTCTGCTGATATTTATCATCGTGGGCCAGGTATTGCACTTCTTTTCCGCGTTCTTTAAAGGCTAAACCGTGGTCTGAAAAATAAACCATGGAGAAACTGCTGCCGCTGTTGCGTAACTGGTCGTACAGTTTGCGCAGCAAATCGTCCGTCTGCGTCATGGTGTAGAGATAGCACGATGTTTCTTTCGATTGTACAAAGGTTTCGTATTTGCCTTGTGTCCGGTCACAAGCCTGAGGATGTGAGCCCATCAGATGCAAAACAATCAGTTGCGGCTGCGAGTGTTCTTCCGCCAACACCTGAGCGGTCATTGTCAGTAGTTCTTCGTCTTTAGCGTTCTTATCTGCTTCAAAATTACCGTTTTTCAGGAAGTGCACTTCATCTGCACGTTTAGCGATGCTGGCGATGGCCGTATCGTATTCGCCTATTTGCCCCTGATTAGAAAACCACCAGGTCTGGAATCCTGCTCGGTTGGCCAGGGTCACAAAGTTATCCTGAAACTGTGGCTTGCCATCGACTACGCGGTTAAGCGTTAATCCGAGAGATTTCTGTGTGGAGCCACTGGCAGCAATATAATCAGAAAAAATCAGGCCGTTAACGCTGCTGGCAAACGGGGTATTGTTCCAGTGACCACCAAAGGCACCGAGGGCATCGCGACGTGCGCTTTCGCCAATGACCACCACATAAGTGTGATATTTTGGTTTAACCGCAGTGACTGTCCAGGTATCTTTCATCCCGGAAAGTTTCGCCATCCGTTCTTGCTCTTCAATCACCTCGTTATTATTGACGATGACATCCTTAGCAAAACGAAATACCGGATAACCGGTGTCTTTCAGTTTAAATACGCCGCCCCAGGCGAGATTTTGAACCGGAGCGACAAAAAATGTCGCCACACTGAATACCAGACATAGGGTGTCGAATTTTTTCCAGCGTGCTTTTTCATCCTCTTTTTTCCGTCTGATCGCAATCACGCCGAGCGCAAAAATAAATAAGCCGACCAGATAGCTATACCACGGGAAGATCGTAAGAATTTCGGTCGACTCTTCCATATTGGTGGAATGCAGCGCCAGCAATGTATTGAAGTTAGGCGCACCGTACGCCTGAGCAAAAGGAAAATAACAGGCCGCCACCAGCGAACAGACACCTATTAAGGTTTTTTGCACGCGCGGCAACATCCGCCATAACAAAAGCAAAACGGCAGTAAAAGCGGCGGTATAGAGAAAACTAAAGGGATAACCTAAACCAAGGTTAATCAATAGCGACTGTAAAAAGTAGAACGCAGTCCACGGGCTAAAAACCCGGCTACGGGAAACAAGCGATTCTTTAAGGGTTAAGTTCATATGCCACTATCGTAACAAACGCCATGTGCTTACCCTGGCGTCAAGGGTCAATACCTGCAAGAGTGCGTGAAGAGGGGGAAGGGTCCGCATCTGCGAGCCGCAATATACGCAGGGCTGCAAGAAGATAGAGCGAGCTGCCGTTCAGGTCAACTACTGAGGAACAAATCTTTTGCGAAGAGAATAGCAAGTCCGATAAAAAGTGGGGGTTTTCAATCCAGAACAATCTATGCCTGCAATAAAGCAGGAGTAAAGCGGCGTACCGCGACGCCGCTATTTATCGGAAGGTTTATCTTGCTGCGGTTTGTTGTTGACCATATCGCACAACATCGAGAGCAGCATTAACCGTACTTTAAAGGGAGAGTGACTAAACACGCGCATACACCTCTTGAACTCATTCATAAGACCTCCTGACTTGCTAATCCCGTCGATCCATGAGGGATGATTGCATTACATACAGATATAGCACAGGCTATATTATATAGCTATTGCTAAAACGTTAAATTTTTGTGCCTTAGCAACTCTGGTTTACAATGTGTGCACGAAATGAGAACGCTATCCATGCGTCACCATAATGAGGAAGCACAATGAGTCGTCGCGCAGGTACGCCAACAGCAAAAAAAGTGACGCAGTTAGTGAACGTGGAAGAGCACGTTGAAGGATTCCGCCAGGTCAGAGAGGCACATCGCCGTGAACTTATCGACGATTACGTTGAGCTGATTTCTGACCTGATGATGGAGGTGGGAGAAGCGCGCCAGGTTGATATGGCCGCCCGTCTGGGAGTCTCTCAACCTACGGTGGCTAAAATGCTTAAGCGCCTGGCAACAATGGGATTGATTGAAATGATCCCCTGGCGTGGCGTGTTTTTAACGGCGGAAGGAGAGAAGCTGGCACAGGAAAGCCGCGAGCGGCATCAGATAGTTGAAAACTTCTTGCTGGTATTGGGCGTTAGCCCGGAAATCGCCCGTCGCGACGCGGAAGGCATGGAGCACCATGTCAGTGAAGAGACGCTGGACGCCTTTCGTTTGTTTACCCAGAAACACGGTGCCAAATGAGTCTGCCTTTTTTACGCACGCTGCAAGGCGATCGCTTTTTTCAGTTATTAATTCTCGTTGGCATCGGATTAAGTTTTTTCGTTCCTTTCACACCTAAGTCCTGGCCTGGCGCTATTGACTGGCACACCATCATCACCTTAAGTGGCCTGATGCTGCTGACCAAAGGCGTCGAGTTAAGCGGTTATTTTGATGTGCTTGGGCGCAAAATGGTGCGCCGTTTTGCTACTGAGCGTCGACTGGCGATGTTTATGGTGCTGGCAGCGGCGCTGCTTTCTACGTTTCTGACCAACGACGTCGCGCTGTTTATTGTTGTTCCGCTGACCATCACGCTAAAAAGACTGTGTGAGATCCCGGTTAATCGGCTGATTATTTTCGAGGCGTTGGCGGTGAATGCCGGATCGTTGCTGACGCCGATTGGCAATCCGCAAAATATCCTAATCTGGGGACGCTCTGATCTTTCGTTTGTCGGTTTTATTGCCCAAATGGCCCCGCTGGCTGGTGCGATGATGCTGACACTACTGCTGCTGTGTTGGTGTTGTTTCCCTGGAAAGGCGCTGCAATACCATACCGGTTCGCAGATGCCGGAGTGGAAACCTCGGCTGGTGTGGAGTTGTCTGGGGCTGTATATCGTCTTCCTTATGGCGCTGGAGTTGAAACAAGAGCTGTGGGGGCTAGTGATTGTGGCGGCGGGCTTTGCGCTGCTGGCGCGTCGCGTGGTGCTGAGCGTGGACTGGACGTTGCTGCTGGTGTTTATGGCGATGTTTATCGACGTCCATTTACTGACCCAACTTCCGGTATTACAGGGCGTGTTGAGCAACGTGAGTCATTTATCTGAACCTGGATTATGGCTGACGGCGATTGGTTTATCGCAGGTAATCAGTAACGTGCCGAGCACGATTTTGCTGCTCAATTATGTGCCACCGTCTTTACTACTGGCATGGGCGGTAAACGTAGGTGGCTTTGGTTTATTACCCGGATCGCTGGCAAATTTGATTGCGCTACGGATGGCGAACGATCGCCGTATCTGGTGGCGTTTCCATCTCTATTCAATACCGATGCTGTTGTGGGCGGCGCTGGTGGGATATGTTTTGTTGGTTATGATCCCGGCGGGGTAAGGTCGGGCAAATTAAAAAGGCGGATTATTAGTCCGCCTCTGATTGTTGGTAATACGCGCTTTGTTCATGCCGGATGCGGCCTACAAAAACTTGCGGATTCAATATATTGCAGGTTCTGCGTAGGCCTGATAAGCGTAGCGCATCAGGCAATTATGTATTGCCATCAGCAGCCTCAGGCGGATTATCACTCCGCCTTTTGCTTAAGTTTTAACGATTAATTCAGACGAACCGGCATCCCGGAACGGTTTTTAATCGCTTCATCCAGAACAACCTGATCAACGTCTGGCTGACCAGTCACTGTCTGCACGCTCTTCGTCAGAGTAATCGGTACAATTTCCTGACCTTCAAACTGGGCTTCAGTGGTAGACAGCGGGTTATGGACTTCAATATAACGGCTGCCGTCTGGCTCGGTAGTCGCTTTTACCGGCTCATCAATAAACTGCACGCGAGTACCGACTGGCACTTTCTCGAACAGGAATTTGATGTCTTCGTTACGCAGACGCACACAGCCATGACTTACACGCAGGCCGATACCGAAGTTAGCGTTGGTGCCGTGGATAGCGTACAGGCGACCGATGTACAGTGCATACAGTCCCATCGGGTTATCCGGGCCAGCCGGAACGACAGCCGGAAGCGGTTCGCCTGCTGCGCGGTACTCGGCGTGCATTTTGGCGGTCGGTGTCCAGGTCGGGCCTGCTTTCTTACGCTCTACTTTGGTGGTCCAGTTGATAGGTGTATCTTTACCTAACTGACCAATGCCGATCGGCAACACGATAACGGTGTTGGTCCCTTTCGGATAGTAGTACAAACGCATCTCTGCGCTGTTAATCACGATACCTTCATGTACGGTATCTGGCAGGATCAACTGCTGTGGAATGTTCAGTACGGTGCCGCCTTTCGGCAGGAAGGTATCCACACCAGGGTTAGCTTCCATCATGTTGGAAAGACCCATCTGGTACTCGGCAGCAAAATACTCCAGCGGCTGAGTGTTACCTTCAGGGATAGTGATCACCTGATTCTGACCAACCAGGCGACTCCCGTCGGTTGGCAGAGGATAAGTTACCGCAGAGGCGGTACTGCAAAAGCCGACAACAGCGAAGGCCGCTGCGAATAATGTTTTCAATTTCATATTCATGTTAAGCGAGATTTAGTGCCTGGCAGGCCATTAGGTTGAGAATATTAGAGTATTGGAAGCGCATTATATGTTCATTCCAGCTAACAGTGAAATCAGATGTGTACTAAATCACATTTTTTGCCTTTGGGAAGAGTGTAGACCTTAAGCGGGGGACGGGATCTTCTTTCAGACTTATGGCATAATACGCGGTTTGTCATATCTCTTTTCAGGATACGCCTGTGTTAGTTTCCAGTAACGTCACCATGCAGTTCGGCAGTAAGCCGTTGTTTGAAAACATTTCCGTCAAATTTGGCGGCGGCAACCGTTACGGCCTGATTGGCGCGAACGGTAGTGGTAAATCCACCTTTATGAAAATCCTCGGCGGCGACCTTGAGCCGACGCTGGGCAACGTTTCCCTCGATCCGAATGAGCGCATTGGTAAGCTGCGCCAGGATCAATTTGCCTTTGAAGAGTACACCGTGCTGGATACGGTGATCATGGGGCATAAAGAGTTGTGGGAAGTGAAGCAAGAGCGCGACCGCATCTATGCTTTGCCGGAAATGAGCGAAGAAGATGGCTACAAAGTGGCCGATCTGGAAGTGAAATACGGCGAAATGGATGGTTACTCTGCAGAATCGCGTGCGGGGGAATTGTTGCTTGGCGTCGGTATTCCACTGGAACAACACTACGGCCCGATGAGTGAAGTTGCTCCTGGCTGGAAGCTGCGTGTGCTGCTGGCGCAGGCGCTGTTTGCAGATCCGGACATTCTCCTGCTCGACGAACCGACCAACAACCTGGACATCGACACCATTCGCTGGCTGGAGCAGGTGCTGAACGAGCGTGACAGTACCATGATCATCATTTCGCACGACCGTCACTTCCTCAACATGGTTTGTACCCACATGGCGGATCTGGACTACGGCGAACTGCGCGTTTATCCGGGCAACTACGATGAGTACATGACGGCCGCGACTCAGGCGCGTGAACGTCTGCTGGCTGATAATGCCAAGAAGAAAGCGCAGATTGCTGAGCTGCAATCCTTCGTTAGCCGCTTTAGCGCCAACGCCTCTAAATCTCGCCAGGCGACATCGCGCGCGCGTCAGATTGATAAAATCAAACTGGAAGAGGTAAAAGCCTCCAGTCGTCAGAACCCATTCATCCGTTTTGAACAGGATAAGAAACTGTTCCGTAACGCGCTGGAGGTGGAAGGTCTGACTAAAGGTTTTGATAACGGTCCGCTGTTTAAAAATCTCAACCTGCTGCTGGAAGTCGGTGAAAAACTTGCGGTACTGGGTACCAACGGCGTCGGTAAATCGACCCTGTTGAAAACGCTGGTGGGCGATCTGCAACCGGACAGCGGCACCGTAAAATGGTCTGAGAACGCGCGCATTGGTTACTATGCCCAGGACCACGAATATGAGTTCGAAAATGATCTGACCGTGTTCGAATGGATGAGTCAGTGGAAGCAGGAAGGCGATGATGAGCAGGCGGTACGCAGCATTCTTGGTCGTTTACTGTTCAGCCAGGACGACATCAAAAAGCCTGCGAAAGTGCTTTCCGGTGGAGAAAAAGGGCGGATGCTGTTTGGTAAGTTAATGATGCAGAAGCCGAACATTCTGATCATGGACGAACCGACCAACCACCTGGATATGGAATCCATCGAGTCACTGAACATGGCGCTGGAACTGTATCAGGGTACGCTGATCTTTGTTTCTCACGACCGTGAGTTTGTAAGCTCCCTGGCAACCCGCATTCTGGAAATCACCCCGGAACGCGTGATCGACTTTAGCGGTAATTACGAAGATTATCTGCGTAGCAGAGGGATCGAGTAAGTTATTGCCCGTCACCCCGATACAGTCGGGGTGACGGCGGCTGAGGACAAACGCAAGATTGCCTGATGCGCTACGCTTATCAGGCCTACGCAGTCCCTGCAATATATTGAATCTGCAAGACTTTGTAGGCCGCATCCGGCATGAACAAAGCGCACTTTGTCAGCAATCTGAGCAACATCGAACCTACTTTCTTAACCTCACTTCCAATAATCCATCAACTCTTACACGTCCATGCCCAGTGCGCGCTTACCGTGAATGTTCAGATCATCCAGCGTAAAGCGGCCTTCCCAGTTTGCTTCATAATCTTCACGCGGGAAGTCGCCCGGTGATGCGCCTTTTTCCAGCGCCATTTTGACTTTGTGTGCATAAGCCCGATTTTTCTCGCACATTGGCGCAGCAGGGATATACATCACGTTGCCCCAACCCTGTTGATTGTCTACTGGCGCGACGGAGTGAATCACATCGCAGTGCCACCAGACGGAATCCCCTGCTGTTATCGCGGGAATGGATGTCAGCGCTTTAATCAGTAGCGGATGCCATTTCTCTGAAATGGGCAGAACTTTGCCAGGTGCAACCCCGCACAGTTCATCGTCCGGTACGTCATCCAGCAGCGGGCGCAATAAAACATACGCCATCGCTTCCGGGATAGGCACCACATGCAACAATCCCTGACCCGATAACATATCAGAGAGCGCAGTCCAGCCTTGAAACGTGCGGAACACTGAACATTTGGTCGTGTTATCCACCGTGTACTCTTCGACATCGGTCCGGTGTGCAGCATCCCAGGGATCGTAATCATCGAAATTACCATTGAACACATTGGCAAAAACGCGCTGATAAGCGGGCAATAACCACCGTTCCAGCGCACCAGAATCGGTATGTGCGCCCAGACCTTTAGATGTAGTACCTGGAGGACGACGGCGGATCCTGTCCGGGTAAATCACACTGATATCAGGATCAAACCACTGTTTGCCGTTGCTTTCAGACTTCCACAGGCGGTTTAGGAAAGATTGCACAGCAGCCATATTTTCGCTCTGCCGCGCTTGCATCTGTGCTTGTGACCAGTAAATGGGATAGATTTCGGGACGAGAAGCCTCCAGTGAGCCGAAAAAACTGTCGCCAGGACCTTTATAAACATCATCAAAATGATTGATATCGAGATAATCGAGCATGGCACGATCCCACGCCAGCGCCTGCTCGCGAGGGAAATGACCTTTTATTACTGCACAGCCGCAACGTTTAATTTCATTGCGAGTGACATCGCTTACTGTACCTGCGGCAATATCGCTATAAGAAACTTCTGGCCAAACCGGCAACCCTTGCGCTTTTAGGGCATCGATTTCAGCAACACGCGTTTCGATTTTTGCAGAGAGTGTATCGAAAACCTGTTGTACATCACCGAGCTGTTCCCGCAGCGCAGCTTTCATTTCTCGGATAGCCGCTTTCGCATCTGTGGGCAGCGTCTCACAGGAAAAAGTCATATCAACCTCTCATCTTTCGTTCGAAAGTAAAATGATTACGATTGATACTTTAGGTTAAAAATAAGTTAACGCAAGATAAAGATCTTGAGTCACCGCACAAAGCGAGCAAAAAGGCGAGAGGCCGAAGTGGTCACTCCGGCCCGGGGGAAGATCAACTATTGAAAGGAGCGATGTTATCCAGCACCGCCTGAATTACATTCAGCGCGCCTTCATGATTATTGTCATCCGTAGCGTAATGAGCGATTTGTTTAATACTTTCAGCAGCATTGCCCATTGCAAAAGAGTAATGCGCCATTTTTAACATTTCGGCGTCGTTACCGCTGTCACCAATTGCCACTACATTTTGCGGCGACAAATCCCAGCGTTTTATCAACCGTGAAATACCGTTCGCTTTATGCAGGCCAGGTATAATCAGGTCAATAAACCCAAAACCACTGGTCACCGGTTTCATAATGCCGTCGAGTGCAATGTGCAGTTTGTCTATCACCTGTGGGATCTGTTCATCCGGCAGGTTCAGAGAAAACTTGAACAGTACGTCGTCAATGTCCTGGTACTCCTTTACAGGTTTCAGGCGATGGTAGTGTTTTGCCATCAATGCAACGAATGATTCCGGGGCATTTTCACTGATGTATGCACTTTGCAGACCACAGGCAACAAAATTCAGTTGTTTATCTTTCAATAACTCGCCAATAACAATCTGCGATTCATGTCGGGTCAGTTCGCCGTGAAAAAGCTGCTTGCCGTGTTCGTAAACCAGAGCGCCGTTTTCTGCAACAAAAGAGATTTCATCTTTTAGCTCAGGGAAGAAGGAAATGAGCTGGTAATACTGGTTACCGCTGGCGACAACGAACTCAATATCGCGCTTTTTCAGTTCCTGATACTGCGCCATAAAACGCTCATGATTGTACGTTTTGGCGTCGTTTAGAAAAGTACCGTCCATGTCTGTGACGATAACTTTTACGCTCATAGAAGTGCTCCTGGCAATGAATGCAAACCGCCACAGTGTAATAACATTGTGACGCAGGGCACAAATTTATTTCGAATGTAATTGAGCGAGAAATTGATACTGTGAATGATATGGCCCGGCGACGGTGGCCGCCGGGCGGAAGAGTTACAGCATATGTTCGGTACGGGCGATGATATCGTCCTGTGCGTCTGGAGAGAGCGCGGTGAAGAAGGCGGAATAACCTGCTACGCGCACCACCAGATCGCGGTATTGATCCGGATGTTTTTTCGCTTCCAGCAATGTTTCGCGGGAAACGATGTTGTACTGAATGTGCCAGCCTTTATGCACTTCGAAGAAGGTGCGCAGCAGGATCATCAGTTTCTGCTTGTCAGATTCGTTCTCCAGCGTCGCCGGGTTCAGTTTCTGGTTGAGCAACACACCGCCGAGAATCGCTGCGGTAGGCAGTTTACCCACCGAGCCAATGACCGCCGTTGGGCCGAGATGGTCGGTACCGGAGGCCGGGCTTGCGCCTTCTGCCAGCGGGGTATGCGCTTTACGTCCGTCCGGCGTTGCCATGGTCTGTGCGCCGAATGGTACGTTGGCGGAAATAGATGATGTACCTGCGTAATAATTGCCGCCGATCGGGCCACGACCGTAGCGTGGGTTATGGTACTGCTTCAGTTCGTCGATATAGGTCTGATAAGCACGAGCCAGCAGCGTATCGACAGTATCGTCGTCATTGCCGTACTTCGGCGCGCCGTTAATCAGACGCTGACGCAACTGCTCGTGAGTCAGACCGTCGAAGTCTTCCGCCAGTGCGGCAGCCAGTTGTTGCTGACCAATCGTACCCTGTTCAAATACCAGTTTCTTCACTGCCGCCAGGCTGTTGCCGAGGTTAGCAATTCCGACCTGTAAGCCAGATACCCAGTCATATTTCGCGCCGCCTTGCTTGATACTTTTCGCTCGCTCAATACAGTCATCCACCAGCGCCGAGCAGAGAATATCGTGCACGTTCTCTTCCAGCATGGTGTCGACCACATATTCGATTTCGATTGATTTGCGGGTGTAGTAACGGATTTGCGTATCCCACGCGTCCATGACTTCATCGAAGTTGTTGAAGTTACCCGCTGACAACGCTTTTTCTTGTGGCAGGAACACTTTGCCGCTGGTGGCATCACGACCGCCTTCCAGCGCCGCCAGCATTACGCGGGCGAAGTTGATAAAGCTCATGCCGGTGCAGCGATAGCCCCATTTACCGCCGACGGCGGTTTCGATACAACCAATCGCTGCGTAGTCGTAAGCGTCCTGCGGTTCAATACCGAGTTTAATAAATTCCGGGATGACGATTTCGTCGTTGTTGAACGCAGGCATCCCGAAGCCGCAGCGGATCACCTGTACGCAGGCGTCGAGGAAATCGTTACTCATTCCCGCGTGGTAACGCACGCTGAGGTTAGGCTGAGTGGAACGCAGGCGACCGCAGGATTCAAGGATCGCGTAAGAAAGTGGATTCACCGCGTCCATCGGCTGACCATCAACCAGATTTTGCCCGCCAATGGTGACGTTCTGATACAGCGGACTTCCCGCAGAGGCTTTTGAGTGCGAGCCGGAGCGGATCTTGTTCACTTCCAGCAGTTTCAGCCAGCAGCTATGCAGCATCTCGATAGCGTGTTCGCGATCCAGCGTCTGGTTGAGTTCAACGTCGCGGCGATAGTACGGGTAGAGATACTGGTCCATACGACCAAACGATACTGAGTGACCGTTAGATTCGATCTGCAAAATCAACTGGATGAAGTAACACAGTTGCAGCGCCTGCCAGAAAGTCTGCGGCGGCTGGTGGGCGATAAGATCGCAGTTTTCT
Organism: Escherichia sp. E3659; assembly: GCF_005781135.1. Lineage (NCBI taxonomy): Bacteria > Pseudomonadati > Pseudomonadota > Gammaproteobacteria > Enterobacterales > Enterobacteriaceae > Escherichia > Escherichia sp. E3659. The sequence goes on from NZ_VATQ01000003.1 coordinate 150,143, forward strand.
GCCATCGCCAGCAGTTCATCGCGACGGCTTTCGCGGGATTCGGTGGCAGCCATTTCACGCGCCAGAGCAGCGAAACGTTCAATGTGTTCACTGACTGCCACCAGTACGATATCAATCGCTTTCAGGAACTGCTCGCCGTGCAAATCTTCCAGCACTGTCAGGTTGATGCGCGAGCGACGCTCTGCCACTTTCTCGCGCAGACCATCAAGACCTTTTTCCAGCAGCAGCGGGAAATTCACCGCCAGGTGCGCATCGCCGGAGGTCATATTGCCTTCCGCTTTGATGATGCCGGTCGCCAGCAAGCCTTTTTGCTCATCGGTAAACATGCCGTAGCAGCGATCCTGTACGGTCTGACCGCGCCACCACGGGCACACTTCATGCAGAACACGTTTGTTCTCTTCGCTCACCGCAAAACCAGCACCCGGACGATCCGCCAGATCATCAATCTCTTTTTCGATCCAGGAGACGGTATATTCCGGGAAGATCGGCGCGGCACGGACTTCACTGGCCTGGTTGCCGATGATTAACTCATCGTGTTTGATCCAGATGGTGCGATTAGCCAGGTGGTGCGCCAGCGCCAGCGCGCGACGTACCGGGATTGGCTTATCGAGATGTTGTTGATACATCTCAGTATAGTGCTGTGCGCGCTCGGTACAGACCGGCGGTTTCACAATATGCACCAGCGCATTTTTGTGCGCTTTAATGCGGTCGCTGAGCGTGTCCAGTTTCAGTGTTGTCATGATTGTTATCCTCGTAAGGTCGCGGTTAACCCTTTCTGGCAGGCATACTGCTGGGCAAAGTCGAGCAGTTCTGGCGCATCAAGCGGTTTTTCCGGAGCGTCATAGGGCAGATTAAGTAAGTGATATTTGTTGATGCCCAGCGTGTGGTAGGGCAGGAAATGGATTTCGTTAACGTGCAGTTCACTGGCGGCAAAATCAGTAATGGCTTTCACAGCGGCTTCATCAGCATTAAAGCCTTGAATCAGCGGTACGCGAATAATGATTTTTTTACCCGCCGCCGCGAGTTTTTTCAGGTTATCCAGTACTCTCGCGGCATTACCGTCGGTCCACTGTTTAAACGGCACGTCGGCAACGTGTTTTAAATCGGCAAGAAACAGATCGATATACGGCAGAGAAGGGGCGATGTATTTCCACGGCACATGCAGACAGGTTTCTACCGCAGTGTGAATACCGGCTTCGTGGCTGGCTTGCAGTAGTGCCATTGCCATTTCCGGCTGCATAAACGGCTCACCACCGGAAAGCGTTAAGCCGCCGCCGCTGCGATCGTAAAACGGTTTGTCGCGCAGAACGGTCGCCATGATCTCCTCAACGCTTTTCACTTCACCGCACACGGTTAACGCCTGTGTCGGGCAGCAGTCGGTTAGCGCCGTCAGATGTTCAGGCGTTAACTTTTCCCTGTGAATGAGTAAACCATTCAGCGCGCGCTCAATCACTTCCGGAGCGGTTTTTGAGCATAGTTCGCAGCCTTCCAGGCACAGACGCGCGTCATATAGCAGGTCCTGCGTGCGGGCGCGGCTTTCCGGGTTCTGACACCAGCGGCAGCCCAGCGAGCACCCCTTAAGGAAAACTACCGTGCGGATACCGGGACCGTCGTGGGTCGAATAGCGCTGAATGTTGAAAATCATAGATGCCCCTCTTTTTCGTTCAAACATTAAAATACTTTCGAATGAAAGTTAGATTGATGTGCATCAACTGTTCAGAGAGTTTTTTCGTGATAGTCTGATTTCATACAAAAGTAGATTTAGAGGATGACTATGGAACTGTATCTGGATACTTCAGACGTCGCCGCAGTGAAGACGCTGGCTCGTGTTTTTCCGTTGGCGGGTGTGACCACTAATCCAAGTATTGTGGCGGCAGGTGAGAAGCCTCTGGAAGTTTTACTTCCTGAGTTACATGAGGCGATGGGCGGACAGGGGCGTTTGTTTGCCCAGGTCATGTCTACTACTGCTGAAGGTATGGTGAACGATGCGCGTAAACTGCGTTCTATTATTGCGGATATCGTGGTTAAAGTACCTGTGACTGCCGAGGGGCTGGCAGCGATTAAGCTATTAAAAGCGGAAGGGATTCCGACGCTGGGTACGGCGGTGTATGGCGCGGCGCAAGGGCTGCTGTCAGCGCTGGCGGGGGCAGAGTATGTTGCGCCTTACGTCAACCGAATTGATGCTCAGGGCGGAAGTGGTATTCAGACGGTGACCGACTTACACCAGTTACTGAAAATGCATGCGCCACAGGCGAAAGTGCTGGCAGCCAGTTTCAAAACCCCGCGTCAGGCGCTGGACTGCTTACTGGCAGGATGCGAATCAATCACACTGCCGCTGGATGTCGCGCAACAGATGATTAGCTATCCGGCAGTTGATGCCGCAGTGGCGAAGTTTGAGCAGGACTGGCAGGGGGCGTTTGGCAGAACGTCGATTTAACAGGGCGCTTGTCATCCTCATAAATTGCTGATGACGTGGCAGAGTGCGCCGATGCCTGCCGCGTCTTATCAGGCCTGGAAATGCGTACCCGAACCGTAGGCCAGATAAGGCGTTCACGCCGCATCTGGCGTCTGGAGCAAATGCCTGATGCGACGCCTACCGCGTCTATGGCGACAATTAATGCCCGCACACCTCACACCCCGGATTACGCATCAGTTTCATTTCGCGAAACTGACAGGTCATCGCATCGTACATTACGATTTTACCGCTGGCGGGTTTGCCATAACCTGCCAGCAGTTTGATCGCTTCCATTGCCTGCAACGAACCAATCACCCCAATCAACGGTGCCATTACACCCGCTTCCACGCAGGTTAGCGCGTTCTCGCCAAACAAACGGCTAAGGCAGCGATAGCACGGCTCACCGTCCTGATAAGTAAAGACCGTGATTTGCCCTTCCATACGAATTGCCGCGCCGGAAACCAGCGGCACCTTCGCGGCAAAACAGCCCGCGTTCAGTTGATTACGTACCGCAACGTTATCCGTGCAGTCGAGCACCAGATTGTGTTCAGCAATCAACGCAGCCAGTTCAGCGTCATCAAGCAACGCGTTTACCGGCGTAATCGCGATATGTGGATTGATCCGTGCCAGTGCGTCACGGGCTGATTCTACCTTCGGTTGCCCGACCGTAGCATCACTGTGCAGCGTCTGGCGCTGCAAATTTGAGAGCGAAACCGTGTCGAAGTCGAGCAGCGTCAGGTTGCCGACACCGGCGCTTGCCAGATATTGCGAGGCCGCACAGCCGAGGCCGCCCAAGCCCACTACCAGCACGCGGGAATCTTTCAATGCTTCCTGGCCGTCAAAATCAAAACCACGCAGGATGATTTGCCGATTGTAGCGCAGCATCTCCTGATCGCTGAGTTCCGCCATTACAGGCCTCCGAACAACGCATTAAATGGCTCGACTTCTACCCATTCGCCCGCTTCAACATTGCCGCGATCGCGCTCCAGCACGATAAAGCAGTTGCCGAGGCTAAAGGAGCTAAATATATGGGAACCCTGATGCCCGGTGGTCGTGACTTCCAGCTCGCCGTCGGCGTTGCGTTGCAGCACGCCGCGCTGGAAATCAAGACGTCCAGGGGATTTCTTCAGACGCGATGCCGTGCGTACGCGCTGGCGCGCGGGAAGGCCACTGGCGGTATTGCCGCTTAATTTGGCCAGCAAAGGTTGTACCAATTGATAGAAGGTCAGCGTCGCAGAAACCGGATTGCCCGGCAGGCCGCAGAACCAGCTATTAGAGAGTTTACCAAACGCGAACGGTTTGCCCGGTTTAATCGCCAGTTTCCAGAAAGCAATTTCGCCCAGTTCTTCGAGAATGGTTTTGGTGTAATCCGCCTCACCAACCGAAACACCACCGGAACTGATCACCACATCCGCCTGGCTGTCGGCTTCAATAAATGCGGCGCGCAGGGCATGTGGATCGTCGCGGATAATCCCTAAGTTGATTACTTCACAACCCAGCTGTTCTAACATCAAATGCACCGCGAGGCGGTTGGTATCGTAAATTTGCCCGTCGCCCAGAGGCTGACCGGGTAACTGTAACTCATCACCCGTGGAAAATAGCGCCACTCGCACTTTACGAATCACCGGAACGTCGGCAATCCCTAGCGAAGCAATCACTGGCAGTTCAGCGGTAGTCAGGCGAGTCCCCGCCGGGAAAACAACCGCGCCCGCAGAGATATCTTCACCGCGACGGCGAATATTTTGCCCGCTACGCACTTCAGCAGTAAAACGCACGCCATTATCCGTTTGTTCAGTCTGTTCCTGCATCACCACCGCTTCGCAGCCTTCCGGTACTGGTGCGCCAGTCATAATGCGGATGCAGGTGCCAGCGGGCCACTCGCCATGGTAAGGCTGACCGGCAAACGACTTCCCGGCAACGGGCAGCGGTTGTCCGGAGGTGATATCGGCCAAACGTACCGCGTAACCATCCATTGCGGAGTTATCAAACCCTGGGACATCCAGCGGCGAAACCACATCGCTCGCCAGAATACGGCCAAAACACTGTACCAGTGGCAGCGTTTCCTGGGCGGTCAGTGGGGTAACGCGAGAAAGCATCTCATTAAGCGCGGTGTCGAGCGACATCAATCCGGTGGTAAATTCCATGAAAACACTCCTGCGGAGGCAAAATCGAATTTGCCTATTATGTCAGAAAAACGCCACAGACTGTATGCCACCTCGGTCGTAGAGCAGACGCTCGCCTTTACATGCCATATACATCTTTCTATATTCAAAAATTGAATGAGTAATTCATAAAAATTCTGATATTTATAGCAAAAGTGGCGAGCCACCCTTAATGGACGAAGACTATGGGCAAAGCAGTCATTGCAATCCACGGCGGCGCAGGCGCAATTAGCCGCGCACAGATGAGTCTGCAACAGGAATTACGCTACATTGAGGCGCTGTCTGCCATTGTTGAAACCGGACAGCAAATGCTCGAAGCGGGTGAAAGCGCGCTGGATGTGGTGACAGAAGCGGTGCGCTTGCTGGAAGAGTGTCCGCTCTTTAACGCCGGAATTGGCGCCGTCTTTACGCGTGATGAAACGCATGAACTGGACGCCTGCGTGATGGATGGCAACACACTGAAAGCGGGGGCGGTGGCGGGCATTAGTCATCTGCGTAATCCGGTTCTTGCCGCCCGGCTGGTGATGGAGCAAAGCCCGCATGTAATGATGATTGGTGAGGGGGCGGAAAACTTTGCTTTTTCTCATGGCATGGAGCGCGTCTCGCCGGAGATTTTCTCCACGCCTTTGCGTTATGAACAACTACTGGCAGCGCGCGAGGAAGGGGCAACGGTTCTCGACCATAGCGGTGCGCCATTGGATGAAAAACAGAAAATGGGTACGGTGGGTGCCGTGGCGTTGGATTTACACGGCAATCTGGCGGCAGCCACATCCACGGGCGGAATGACCAATAAATTACCCGGACGAGTGGGCGATAGTCCCTTAGTGGGTGCCGGATGCTACGCCAATAACGCCAGTGTGGCGGTTTCTTGTACCGGTACGGGCGAAGTCTTCATCCGCGCGCTGGCGGCATATGACATCGGCGCGTTAATGGATTATGGCGGTCTAAGCCTCGCGGAAGCCTGCGAGCGGGTGGTGATGGAAAAACTCCCTGCGCTTGGCGGCAGCGGTGGCTTAATCGCTATCGACCACGAAGGTAACGTCGCACTACCGTTTAACACCGAAGGAATGTATCGCGCCTGGGGCTATGCAGGCGATACACCAACCACTGGTATCTACCGCGAAAAAGGGGACACCGTTGCCACACAGTGATGAACTTGATGCCGGTGATGTCCTGGCGGTCGATAATCTCAACATTGCCTTTATGCAGGACCAGCAGAAAGTGGCTGCGGTGCGCAATCTTTCTTTTCGGCTGCGACGCGGTGAGACGCTGGCCATTGTCGGGGAATCCGGCTCCGGTAAATCTGTCACAGCACTGGCATTGATGCGTCTATTGGAACAAGCAGGCGGCCTGGTGCAGTGCAATAAAATGCTGTTGCGGCGACGCAGTCGTGAAGTTATTGAGCTTAACGAGCAGAGTGCCAGTCAAATACAGCATGTGCGCGGCGCTGATATAGCGATGATTTTTCAGGAGCCGATGACGTCGCTGAATCCGGTATTTACTGTGGGTGAGCAGATTGCCGAGTCTATCCGTTTGCATCAAAACGCCAGTCGTGAACAGGCGATGGTAGAGGCGAAGCGGATGCTGGATCAGGTTCGCATCCCGGAAGCCCAAACCATTCTTTCCCGTTATCCGCATCAACTCTCCGGTGGGATGCGCCAGCGAGTGATGATTGCAATGGCGCTGTCATGTCGTCCGGCGGTGCTGATTGCGGATGAACCGACCACCGCACTGGACGTCACCATTCAGGCGCAGATCCTGCAATTAATCAAAGTATTGCAAAAAGAGATGTCGATGGGCGTCATCTTTATCACTCACGACATGGGCGTGGTGGCAGAGATTGCCGATCGGGTGCTGGTGATGTATCAGGGCGAAGCGGTCGAAACGGGCAGCGTTGAACAGATTTTTCATGCGCCACAGCATCCTTATACCCGCGCGCTGTTGGCTGCCGTGCCGCAGTTGGGGGCGATGAAAGGGCAAGATTATCCTCGCCGTTTCCCGCTGATATCGCTTGAACATCCGGCTAAACAGGAACGACCTGTCGAGCAGAAAACGGTGGTTGATGGCGACCCTGTTTTACAGGTGCGTAATCTGGTGACCCGTTTCCCTTTACGTAGTGGCTTACTGAATCGCGTTACGCGAGAAGTGCATGCGGTTGAGAAGGTCAGTTTTGATCTCTGGCCGGGCGAAACGTTGTCGCTGGTGGGAGAGTCCGGGAGTGGCAAATCAACCACCGGTAGGGCGTTGCTGCGCCTGGTTGAATCCCAGGGCGGCGAAATTATCTTCAAAGGGCAGCGAATCGATACCCTTTCACCAGGCAAACTTCAGGCATTGCGTCGCGACATCCAGTTTATTTTTCAGGATCCTTACGCCTCGCTGGATCCACGACAGACCATTGGTGATTCGATTGTTGAACCGCTGCGCGTACACGGTTTATTGCAAGGTAAAGAAGCTGCTGCACGCGTTGCGTGGTTGCTGGAACGCGTTGGCCTGTTACCTGAACATGCGTGGCGTTACCCGCATGAGTTTTCCGGCGGTCAGCGTCAGCGCATCTGCATTGCTCGCGCGTTGGCATTGAATCCAAAAGTGATCATTGCCGATGAAGCCGTCTCGGCGCTGGATGTTTCTATCCGTGGGCAAATCATCAACTTGTTGCTCGATCTCCAGCGTGATTTTGGCATCGCCTTTCTGTTTATCTCCCACGATATGGCCGTTGTAGAGCGGATCAGCCATCGTGTGGCGGTGATGTATCTCGGGCAAATCGTTGAAATTGGTCCACGGCGCGCGGTCTTTGAAAATCCGCAGCACCCTTATACACGTAAATTACTGGCAGCAGTTCCGGTCGCTGAACCGTCCCGACTACGACCGCAGCGCGTGCTGCTGTCGGATGATCTTCCCAGCAATATTCATCTGCGTGGAGAAGAGGTTGCAGCCGTCTCGTTGCAATGCGTCGGACCGGGGCATTACGTCGCACAACCACAATCAGAGTACGCATTTTTGCGTAGATAACATTCATGCGGAGAATAAAATGGCAAGAGCTGTACACCGTAGTGGGTTAGTGGCGCTGGGCATTGCCGCAGCGTTGATGGCACCTTGTGCATTCGCTGCTAAAGATGTGGTTGTGGCAGTGGGATCGAACTTCACCACGCTCGATCCGTATGACGCGAATGACACGTTATCTCAGGCGGTAGCGAAATCTTTTTATCAGGGGCTGTTCGGTCTGGATAAAGAGATGAAACTGAAAAACGTGCTGGCGGAGAGTTATACCGTTTCCGATGACGGCCTCACTTACACCGTGAAATTGCGCGAAGGGATTAAGTTCCAGGACGGCACCGACTTTAACGCCGCAGCCGTCAAAGCGAATCTGGACCGAGCCAGCGATCCGGCAAATCATTTAAAACGCTATAACCTGTACAAAAATATTGCCAAAACTGAAGCGGTCGATCCGACAACGGTAAAGATTACCCTCAAACAGCCGTTCTCAGCGTTTATTAATATTCTTGCCCATCCGGCGACCGCGATGATTTCACCGGCGGCGCTGGAAAAATATGGCAAGGAGATTGGTTTTCATCCGGTCGGAACTGGACCGTATGAACTGGATACCTGGAACCAGACCGATTTTGTGAAGGTTAAAAAATTCGCGGGTTACTGGCAGCCAGGCTTGCCCAAACTGGACAGCATCACCTGGCGTCCGGTGGCGGACAACAATAGCCGCGCGGCAATGCTGCAAACCGGTGAAGCGCAGTTTGCTTTCCCCATCCCTTATGAACAAGCTGCGCTACTGGACAAGAACAAAAATATCGAGCTGATGGCCAGCCCGTCGATTATGCAGCGTTATATCAGTATGAACGTGACGCAGAAACCATTCGATAACCCAAAAGTGCGTGAGGCGCTGAATTACGCCATCAACCGTCAGGCACTGGTGAAAGTGGCCTTCGCGGGATATGCAGTTCCTGCCACTGGTGTGGTGCCACCGAGTATTGCCTACGCGCAAAGTTATAAACCGTGGCCTTACGATCCGGCTAAAGCGCGCGAACTATTAAAAGAGGCGGGATATCCCAACGGTTTCAGTACCACATTGTGGTCATCACATAATCACAGTACCGCGCAGAAAGTGCTGCAATTTACTCAGCAACAGCTAGCGCAGGTGGGGATTAAAGCCCAGGTGACGGCGATGGATGCCGGGCAGCGGGCGGCAGAAGTTGAAGGTAAAGGGCAGAAAGAGAGCGGCGTGCGAATGTTCTATACTGGCTGGTCGGCCTCGACCGGTGAAGCTGACTGGGCGCTATCGCCACTGTTCGCCTCGCAGAATTGGCCACCGACGCTGTTTAATACTGCGTTTTACAGCAATAAGCAGGTGGATGACGAGCTTGCCCAGGCGCTGAAAACCAACGATCCGGCGGAAAAGGCGCGCTTGTATAAGGCGGCGCAGGATACCATCTGGCAAGAGTCGCCGTGGATCCCGCTGGTGGTAGAAAAACTGGTGTCGGCACACAGCAAAAAACTGAGTGGTTTTTGGATTATGCCAGACACTGGCTTTAGCTTTGAAGATGCGGATTTGCAATAAGCAACGCAGGGAGAGGAATGCTTAATTACGTTATCAAACGCTTGCTGGGGCTGATTCCGACGTTGTTTATTGTCTCGGTGCTGGTGTTTTTGTTTGTCCATATGCTACCCGGCGACCCGGCGCGATTGATTGCCGGTCCAGAAGCCGATGCGCAGGTCATCGAACTGGTGCGTCAGCAACTGGGGCTGGATCAGCCGCTGTATCACCAGTTCTGGCACTATATCAGCAATGCCGTGCAGGGGGATTTTGGTCTGTCGATGGTGTCGCGTCGTCCGGTTGCCGAGGAGATTGCCAGCCGCTTTATGCCTACGCTGTGGTTGACCATTACCAGTATGACATGGGCGGTGCTGTTCGGCATGGCGGCGGGTATTATCGCCGCCGTCTGGCCTAACCGTTGGCCGGATCGATTAAGTATGACCATCGCGGTATCAGGGATTTCATTTCCGGCATTTGCGCTCGGAATACTGCTGATTCAGGTTTTCTCTGTTGAACTGGGCTGGTTGCCTACCGTAGGTGCAGACAGTTGGCAGCACTACATATTACCTTCTCTGACGCTCGGCGCGGCGGTGGCGGCAGTGATGGCGCGTTTTACCCGTGCCTCGTTTGTTGACGTTTTAAATGAAGATTATATGCGTACCGCGAGGGCGAAAGGGGTAAGCGAAACCTGGGTTGTCCTCAAGCATGGTTTACGCAACGCCATGATCCCGGTGGTCACCATGATGGGATTGCAGTTTGGCTTTTTGCTCGGTGGCTCTATCGTGGTGGAGAAAGTATTTAACTGGCCCGGACTTGGGCGTTTACTGGTCGATTCGGTAGAAATGCGTGATTACCCGGTGATTCAGGCAGAAATTCTGCTCTTCTCGCTGGAGTTTATTCTTATCAACTTAGTGGTGGATGTGCTTTATGCCGCCATTAACCCGGCTATCAGGTACAAGTAAGGATGCGACTATTTAACTGGCGACGTCAGGCGGTGTTAAACGCTATGCCACTGGTAAAACCTGACCAGGTACGTACACCGTGGCATGAATTCTGGCGACGTTTTCGCCGTCAGCATATGGCGATGGCCGCCGCACTGTTCGTCATTTTGCTGATTGTGGTGGCAATTTTTGCCCGTTGGATCGCCCCCTATGATGCCGAAAATTATTTCGATTATGACAACCTGAATAACGGACCTTCTTTGCAACACTGGTTTGGTGTCGACTCGCTGGGGCGTGATATTTTCAGCCGTGTCCTGGTCGGCGCGCAAATCTCGCTGGCGGCGGGTGTATTTGCTGTCTTTATTGGCGCGGCGATCGGTACGCTATTGGGTTTACTGGCGGGATATTACGAAGGCTGGTGGGACCGATTGATTATGCGTATTTGCGATGTGCTGTTTGCTTTCCCTGGCATATTACTGGCGATTGCTGTCGTTGCGGTGTTAGGAAGCGGTATTGCCAACGTAATTATCGCAGTCGCCATCTTTTCCATTCCGGCTTTTGCCCGTCTGGTGCGTGGCAACACGCTGGTGTTGAAACAGCAAACTTTTATTGAATCGGCGCGCAGTATTGGTGCCAGCGACATGACCATCTTGTTGCGCCATATCTTGCCCGGGACTGTCTCTTCCATTGTCGTCTTTTTCACAATGCGTATTGGCACTTCGATCATCTCGGCTGCCAGCCTTTCATTTCTTGGCCTGGGGGCGCAGCCGCCGACCCCAGAATGGGGGGCTATGCTCAATGAAGCGCGAGCGGATATGGTCATCGCGCCGCATGTGGCGGTTTTCCCGGCACTTGCTATCTTCCTGACCGTGCTGGCTTTCAACTTGCTGGGCGATGGCTTACGCGACGCGCTGGACCCGAAAATTAAAGCATAGACACGACAAAATATTGCTTAAAAATGTAATGGCGTCATAGGAAATTATTGCTATACGCAAATGTTGTAACTTTCTGCCGATTTTGTAGAATCAGGTAATTGGGTAAATATGCTGCTGTAAAAGTCTATTTATGCAGCGAAGTAGCGTACTGATAGTTATTTTGTTACGTGTATTAACATGCTTAGTTTATACGAAAAAATAAAGATAAGACTGATTATTTTATTTTTGTTGGCTACGCTGTCATTTATTGGTCTTTTTTTCATCATTAACTATCAGTTGGTATCGGAAAGGGCGGTAAAACGTGCCGATAGCCGCTTTGAACTTATTCAAAAAAATGTAGGTTATTTTTTTAAAGATATTGAGCGTGCTGCCTTAACGTTAAAGGATTCGCTGTATTTATTGAAAAACAGTGAGGAGATTAAACGTGCCGTCATTCTGAAAATGGAAATGATGCCATTTCTGGATACGGTAGGATTGGTGCTGGATGATGATAAATATTATCTCTTTACCCGTCGGGCGAATGATAAAATCATTGTTTACCATCAGGAAAAAGTAAATGGGCCACTTGTCGATGAGGCAGGACGCGTCATCTTTGCCGACTTTAACCCGTCCCAGCGGCCCTGGTCGGTGGCATCAGACGACTCGGGTAGTAGCTGGAATCCGGCCTACAACTGCTTTGATCGGCCAGGGAAAAAGTGTATCTCTTTTACTCTACGAATTAATGGCAAAGACCGTGACTTACTGGCGGTTAATAAGATTCATGTCGACTTAAACTGGCGCTATCTGAATGAATATCTTGATCAAATCAGTTCGAATGATGAAGTACTGTTTTTGAAGCAAGGCCATGAGATCATCGCCAAAAACCAACTCGCCCGCGAAAAACTGATTATTTATAATAGCGAAGGAAACTATAACATTATTGATTCTTTCGACACGGAATATATCGCAAGAACATCAGAAGTTCCAAATAACTCGTTGTTCGAAATATATTTTTATTATCCCACAGGTAATTTATTTAACGCATCGGATAAACTCTTTTATCTACCATTTGCATTTATTATTATCGTATTGCTGTTGGTTTACTTGATGACCACGCGTGTGTTTCGTCGACAATTTTCCGAAATGACAGAACTGGTCAATACGCTGGAGTTTTTGCCCGATTCTTCTGAACAAATGCAGGCATTGAAAATCCGTGAAGGCGATGCGAAAGAGATTATCAGCATCAAAAATTCCATAGCGGAAATGAAAGACGCCGAAGTTGAACGTTCGAATAAACTGCTCTCGCTAATCTCCTACGATCAGGAGAGTGGATTTATCAAAAACATGGCGATTATTGAATCTAATAATAGCCAGTATCTGGCTGTCGGGATCATCAAACTGTGCGGGCTGGAAGCCGTCGAAGCTGTGTTTGGCGTCGAGGAACGCAATAAAATCGTCAGGAAACTGTGTCAGCGAATTGCCGAGAAATATGCGCAATGCTGCGATATAGTGACATTCAATGCCGATCTCTATTTATTATTATGCCGGGAAAATGTACAGACCTTTACCCGCAAAATAGCGATGGTAAATGATTTCGACAGCAGCTTTGGTTATCGCAATCTGCGCATACACAAATCTGCCATTTGTGAACCGTTGAAGGGTGAAAACGCCTGGAGTTATGCCGAAAAACTGAAACTGGCGATTTCCAGTGTCCGTGACCATATGTTCTCTGAGTTTATTTTCTGTGATGACGCGAAACTCAACGAAATTGAAGAGAATATCTGGATTGCGCGTAATATTCGCCATGCAATGGAAATAGGCGAACTATTTTTAGTCTATCAACCGATTGTTGATATGAAAACCAGAGACATTGTCGGCGCAGAAGCATTATGCCGCTGGATCTCTGCGGAACGAGGAATAATCTCACCGCTGAAGTTTGTTACGATTGCTGAAGATATTGGGTTTATCAATGAGCTTGGCTATCAAATTATTAAAACCGCGATGGGTGAATTCAGGCATTTTAGCCAGCGTGCGGCCCTGAAGGACGGTTTCTTACTGCATATTAATGTTTCGCCCTGGCAGCTAAACGAACCACACTTTCATGAGCATTTTACAACTATCATGAAAGAGCATGATCTGCAGGCGAATAGTATCTGTATTGAGATCACTGAAACAGTGATCGAACGAATTAATGAACATTTTTATCTCAATATTGCACAACTGCGTAAACAAGGGGTAGGGATATCGATTGATGACTTTGGCACAGGGCTGTCAAACCTGAAACGTTTTTATGAAATTAACCCTGACAGCATAAAAGTGGACTCGCAATTTACCGGCGATATTTTCGGCACCGCGGGAAAAATTGTACGCGTTATCTTCGACCTGGCACGCTATAACCAGATTCCGGTGATTGCAGAAGGTGTTGAGAGCGAAGAGGTTGCGCGTGAATTAATGAAATTAGGCTGTGTTCAGGCCCAAGGGTATCTGTACCAGAAGCCTATGCCATTCTCTGCCTGGGATAAAAGTGGAAAGTTAGTAAAAGAGTAGTTTAGGTATGTCCAGAATCAATAAATTCGTACTTACAGTCAGTCTGCTGATTTTTATTATGATTTCGGCAGTTGCCTGCGGGATCTACACTCAAATGGTGAAAGAACGGGTGTATGGCCTGAAACAGTCCGTTATTGATACTGCTTTTGCGGTGGCAAATATTGCTGAATATCGGCGTAGTGTGGCAATTGATCTCATCAATTCGCTAAACCCTACGGAAGAACAATTGCTGGTTGGCTTACGCACAGCCTATGCCGATTCGATTTCTCCTTCTTATTTGTATGATGTTGGGCCTTATTTGATTTCCAGTGATGAGTGTATTCAGGTAAAGGAGTACGAGAATAACTATTGTGCAAATATCATGCAGGTGGTTAAGTATCTGCATGTTAAGAATACGGGGTTTATTTCTTTTGATGATAAAACCTTCGTCTATTATCTCTACCCGGTTAGCCATAATCGTAGTCTGATATTTTTGCTTGGGCTGGAGCGCTTTTCTTTACTGTCAAAATCACTGGCAATGGACAGCGATAACCTGATGTTCTCACTTTTTAAGAATGGCAAACCGGTTACTGGTGATGAATATAACGCCAAAAACGCCATCTTCACTGTTTCGGAAGCGATGGAGCACTTCTCCTATTTACCGACAGGATTGTATGTGTTTGCCTATAAAAAAGACGTTTATTTTCAGGTATGTACGTTGATCATCTTCTTTGCCGCATTGGTGGCAGCTATATCAGGGGCCAGCTGCCTCTATCTGGTACGCAGAGTGATCAATCGGGGCATTGTTGAAAAAGAAGCCATTATTAATAACCATTTTGACCGTGTGCTGGACGGTGGGCTTTTCTTCTCGGCGGCGGATGTCAAAAAACTCTACAGCATGTATAACTCAGCGTTTCTTGACGACCTGACCAAAGCGATGGGCAGAAAATCCTTTGACGAAGACTTAAAAGCCTTGCCGGAAAAAGGCGGATATTTGTGCCTGTTTGACGTCGATAAATTCAAGAACATTAACGACACCTTCGGCCATTTGTTGGGCGATGAAGTGTTAATTAAGGTTGTGAAAATCCTTAAATCACAAATTCCGGTGGATAAAGGCAAAGTCTATCGTTTTGGCGGCGACGAATTTGCGGTGATTTATACAGGTGGAACGCTGGAAGAGTTGCTATCGATATTAAAAGAAATCGTTCATTTCCAGGTGGGGAGCATTAATTTAAGCACCAGCATTGGCGTAGCGCATTCAAATGAATGTACCACCGTTGAACGGCTTAAAATGCTGGCTGATGAGCGACTGTATAAGAGCAAGAAAAACGGCAGGGCGCAGATTAGCTGGCAATAATGTTTATTAGCAGGCCGGGAAAATAAATTTGCCCGGCCTGGCATTAATTAAACCCGACTACCCCACAAATCGTACTCATCGGCATGCTCGACTTTCACACGCAGGATGTCGCCCGGCTTAACCTTGGTTTCACCGTTGAGATAGACCGCGCCGTCGATTTCCGGCGCATCAGCCATACTGCGGCCAATCGCGCCTTCTTCATCCACTTCGTCGATGATCACCAGAATTTCACGGCCAACTTTCTCCTGCAGGCGCTCGGCGGAAATCTGTTGTTGCAGTTGCATGAAGCGATTCCAGCGTTCTTCTTTCACTTCTTCCGGGACCTGGTCCGGCAGAGCATTGGCATCTGCGCCTTCAACCGGGCTGTATTTAAAGCAGCCAACGCGATCCAGACGTGCTTCTTTCAGGAAGTCGAGCAGCATCTGGAAATCTTCTTCCGTCTCGCCAGGGAAGCCGACAATAAAGGTTGAACGCAGGGTCAGTTCTGGGCAGATTTCACGCCATTTTTTGATACGCGCCAGTTGGCGATCCACCGAACCTGGGCGCTTCATCAGTTTGAGAATACGCGGGCTGGCATGTTGCAGCGGAATATCCAGATATGGCAGGATTTTGCCTTCAGCCATCAGCGGGATGACGTCGTCCACGTGCGGATAAGGGTAAACGTAGTGCAGACGTGTCCAGATCCCCAGTTTCGATAACTGTTCGCACAGGCTGACCATGCTGGTTTTTACCGGCTCGCCGTTGTGGAAGCCAGTACGGTGTTTAACATCTACGCCATAGGCGGAAGTATCCTGGGAAATCACCAGAATCTCTTTAACGCCCGCATCAACCAGACGTTTCGCTTCGCTTAATACTTCGCCAATCGGGCGGCTCACCAGATCGCCGCGCATTGAAGGAATAATGCAGAAGGTGCAGCGGTGGTTACAACCTTCGGAAATCTTCAGATAGGCATAATGACGTGGGGTCAACTTAACACCCTGTTCCGGCACCAGGCTCAGGAACGGATTGTGTTTCGGTTTTGGCACGTAGTGATGAACGTGCTCCAGAACCTGCTCGTAGCTATGAGGCCCGGTGATTTCCAGCACTTTCGGGTGGACTTCGCGGATCTGATCTTCTTTTGCCCCCAGACAACCAGTCACAATCACCTTGCCGTTTTCATTCAACGCTTCGCCAATGGCTTCCAGAGATTCTTGCACCGCGCTGTCAATAAAGCCGCAGGTGTTAACGATCACCATATCCGCGTCGTCATAGCTCGGTACAACGTCATAACCTTCAGTACGCAGTTCGGTCAGAATGCGCTCTGAATCGACAAGGTTTTTCGGGCAGCCAAGGGAAACAAAGCCGATTTTCGGCTGGGGAGTTACTTTGCTCATAGCTTAAAAAATATTCAGTTACAGGAAAGGTCAGGGCAGGGATTCTACAGAGTTCTGGATAAAATTTGTATCGTAATCTGGTCAACAGGTGAGGAAAACGCCCCAAATATCGGGGCGCAAATGATTGTCATGCTACTGGGTTTTGAGTTAGCGCCTCCGCAGTCTGGCTGCTGGATTTGTCCCGCAGCGTAAAGACCGAAATAATCGTGAAGCAACCGGCAATCGCCCCCAGGATTAGATAGGTTTCAGCAAAGCCAATGGTGTCATACAGATAGCCGGCAATGGGTGAATAGATTGCCGTGGCGATGGATGCCACAAAAAGCACCAGCAGGTATACCGTCGAAGAGAGTTTATGATCAAAGTTAGCCGCGATAAATTTAAACACAGACACCAGGATCAGTGGTTTTTCGATGGCGTGCATCATTTTAACGGCCGCAATCCACACAGGTCCCAGTTGGATAGCTGAACCGGCAATGCGTAGCGACATAATGGTTCCGGCAATCACTAATGCCCATTTGGCGCCAGTGCGGTTAACAAACCACGGCATCAGACAGAGAAATAAGGTTTCTCCACAGACCTGGACAGAAGCCAGAATTCCGTACCAGCGATTGCCTTCTTCTGGCGTCGGAAATTGCAGCGAAAAATATTGTGCGAATTGTTGATCGTAGGTGTCATAAATTTGCGTTACGAACAGAGTGAACATCAATAAAAACCAGAACTGACTATTTTTCGCCAGTTCAAGCGCATGGATAGCTTTCAGCGAATTGGTTTTTTCAATTTCCGCCTCGGTCAGTTCAATTTTGGTAAACATAAAGCAGATTGCGGCGAAGCTTGCCAGCCAGAAAGAGAGATTAGGGCTGGTATCAATGTATTTACCCACAATCCACGCGGCGGCAGCCCATCCCAGAGAGCCCCACATTCTTACGCGACCATATTCAAAATGATAACGGCGCGAAACTTTATCTATCCAGGAATCCAGAACGCCACAGCCAGAATTAAATATGATCCCCAGGTAAACGCCACCCAAAACAGCGCCCAGCCAGAAGTTATGAACCAGAAGCGGGGCATACACATAAATAAAGAATGGGCCTACGGGAAGTAATAATGCGACGAGGATCCAGATGAGTTGTTTCTTAAGACCAAATTTATCAGAGATGAAACCGAAGAACGGCTGCATTAATAACGCAATGAAAGCATTAACGGAATAAAGCAATCCTGTGCGTGTGGCGGTAATTTCCAGATGCTGTGTCGTCCATATGACAAAAAATGCCATCGTTGCCGACCAGGCGAAGAGGTACAGAAAATCGAAAATACTGAGCAAAATATAATTACGTTTACCGGGCAATAACATAGCCATATCCTCAATCACTGGCGTTGGGTCATTTACCGTTGGCACAGGCATTAGCTGTGCTTACTGGTTATTGTTTTGGTATGCATCTCCGGAAATGTCATACGTTAACAATTTCATTTTTACTCTGACCCTGACCGCGATGATTAGGCAATGTGTTAAATGAATGTTTGAGATTTACATCACAATTATTGCTGATAATAAAAAAGATTTAGCGAAACAGATCACTAAATCTTTTTATGAGAACGTATTACTTTTATGCCTTTCGTGTTAGCTCATCTGCCAGTGTGCGAAGGTGTTCAGCAATATTCATCAGATCAGTCTGTGGTGAGTGCAGGGGTCCAGCAGAGTTACGCACGACCAGGCGACTGGGAAGGATGGTTGAAGAGCGGAGCATCGCGTGTTCATCGTCCGGCTGTAAAATTTGTTGAACGGCAATTTTCCCTTGTAAATCAAAGTCGATTGCGACGGTCGTTAGCGAAGGTTCAAAAAACGCACTCTCATAGGTGTCGTCATAGCCTATGACAGAAATATCTTGCGGGATTTTACGTTTTTGTTGATGTAAGGCACTTAATGCTCCCAATGCCATCTGATCATTGGCGATCAGAAGAGCGGTCGCCTGTGGTGTTTCACGTAGCATCTGTAACGTCGCCAGATAGCCGCTTTGAGCGTCCCAATGACCGTAATGAATGGCCAGCGGCGACAGTTGGAGTGAAGCGAGGGTGTCGCGCCAGGTATTGAGTCGTAGCCGCGCGGGTACTGAATTTTCAGGGCCAGAGATCAAGCAAAATTGACGATGCCCCAAATCGTAAAGATGTTTCACGCTGGCGCGTGCACCTTCTGCGGGATTAAAGGTGACGTTAAATACCGGGCTATAAGGGTCCACGTCGAGAAACAGACACAATACATCGCTGTTTTCAGCAACCAGTGTTTCAGCCAATGCCGTTTCCAGTGGTGCGTTGATAATAATCTTTGTTACCCGTTGTGCTTTTAATTCATTAATTGCAGCCTGAATACCTTTAATATCAACATCGTCAATCATGGATATCAGTACCTGATATCCCTGTTCTCCGGCATATTTTTTCACTGCTGCCGCAATTTGCGAGGGGGCATGCAGGGCAAGTGAAGTTGTAACCAGCCCGACCGTTTTGCTCTCTTTCCCTACCAACTGTTGAGCTACGCGATTTGGAACGTACTTAAGTTCGGCAATGGCTTGTTCAATTTTTTGACGTGTTTTAGCAGACACGTTCGCTGAATTGTTAAGCACTCTCGACACTGTCTGATAAGAAACATTGGCATGACGAGCAACATCGGCAAGGGTTGCAGCTTTGGTTTTCATATTCGCCCCGGCTAAAAGATTTGTCACAGTATACCGCAGTGAATGTCATACGTATCACGCTCACCTGTCTCAATGCCGGTAAGCTGAACCGACGAACCTGTTTGAAGGGAAAAAACGCGTACTTGATCACATTCCTGCCGGACATTCCTTGCATAACGAAGCAATAAATTACTAGATGACAGTATTGTGAACGAATAACATTTTTTGTCTGTTTAAAACAATTCAGGAGTCAGCATGGACAAGTACCCACCGATTATCCCCAGAGCCCCATGGTTACTTCATGGAGCTGATTACAATCCGGAGCAATGGTTACATGTCCCTGGGATTCTGGAGAAAGATATTGCCATGATGCAACAGGCTGGTTGTAACACCATGTCGGTGGGCATTTTTAGCTGGTCAATACTGGAACCCACAGAGGGTGAGTATCGCTTTGACTGGCTGGATGAGGTGCTGGATAAACTTCATGCTGGTGGGATCTCTGTCTTCCTCGCAACACCAAGCGGAGCCAAACCCGCCTGGCTTGCTGCTCGTTATCCGGAGGTTGTGAGAGTTAGCGCCTCACGCGAGAAAATGCTTCACGGTGGTCGCCATAATCACTGCCTTTCTTCGCCAGTGTATAAAGATAAAGTGACGCAAATTAACCGTAATCTGGCGCAGCGATACGCCAATCATCCGGCGGTTCTGGGATGGCATATCAGTAATGAGTATGGCGGAGAGTGTCATTGTAATGGATGCCAGCAGGCGTTTCGCCGTTGGTTGCAGACGCGTTACACCACTCTTGAGGCGCTTAATCAGGCATGGTGGACTGGCTTCTGGAGCCATACATACAGTGACTGGTCACAAATTGAATCTCCTTCCCCAATAGGTGAAATGTCCAACCACGGTTTGAATCTTGATTGGCGGCGCTTTGTCACATCGCAGGTAAAAGAGTTCTATCAAATGGAAATCGCGCCGTTAAAAGCTGAACGCCCCGATTTACCTGCGACGACCAATTTTATGTGGTATTTCAATGACTACAACTACTGGGCATTAGCCGAAGTGGTTGATTTTGTGAGTTGGGATAGCTACCCCATGTGGCACAAACAGGAAGATGAACGCGCCGTAGCCTGTAAAACAGCGATGTATCACGACCTGATGCGTACCTTGAAAAATAAACCGTTTATTCTGATGGAATCCACGCCCAGTCAGACAAGCTGGCAGCCAACCAGCAAATTGAAAAAGCCGGGAATGAATATTCTTTCTTCCTTACAGGCCGTCGCTCACGGCGCAGACGGCGTGCACTATTTTCAGTGGCGTAAGAGTCGTGGTGCCGTGGAGAAGTTTCATGGTGCGGTGGTTGATCACGTCGGTCATCTGGAGACGCGTACCGGGCGCGAAGTCATACAACTGGGGCAACGGCTGGCTCATCTTAAACAATTGGTTGGGACGAAAACGCAGGCAAAAGTTGCCATTATTTTCGACTGGGAGAACCGCTGGGCGGTCAATGATGCTGCCGGACCGCGCAATTGCGGTATCCACTACGAACAAACGGTAGTGGAGCATTACCGACCTTTCTGGGAGCAGGGCGTGGCGGTCGATATTATCAATGCTGATTGTGATCTTACGGGTTATCAGTTAGTTATCGCCCCAATGCTCTATATGGTTCGCGATGGATTTGCTGCTCGTGCTCGTGCCTATGTCGAAGCTGGTGGCAATTTTGTCACCACTTACTGGTCCGGGATTGTCAATGAAACCGATTTATGTCACCTGGGTGGGTTCCCTGGCCCGTTGCGTGACCTGATGGGCGTATGGGCTGAAGAGATTGATAGTCTTAATGATTATCAGCATAACGAAGTTATCTGCGAGCCGAATGCGTATGGACTGCAGGGGCAATGGCAGGCACGGGAATTATGTGCGGTTATTCACGCCGAAGGTGCTCAGGTTCTGGCGCGCTATGGTGAGGATTTTTATGCGGGTACACCTGCGTTAACGGTAAATCACGTCGGACAAGGTCGTGCTTTCTATGTGGCTTCGCGTAATGATGCGTCATTTCATCAAGCGTTTGCCGCGATGTTGATCAACACACTTCATCTCCCAAAAGCACTTGCTACTGAACTTCCTGCTGGCGTTATTGCAACGCGTCGGACAGACGGCGATCAGGAATGGGTTTTTGTACAAAATTACACTGCTCATGTACAAAATGTTGTACTTCCTGGAGCGTGGCGAGTGGCGGAAACGGGCAAGGCTTGTTCACAAGAATTAGAACTGGCGCCGTGGGGATGTGAGGTACTGGAAAGAGAAATAATGTAAATTATTATTAATAAGATGTGAAGTATTGATCCCTGACAGCATTTTGCTCAAAAAACAGCCATACTATTTAATTGCAACAAGGCTGGAAAGAGGAGGATCGAAGTATGTTCGTTGACAGACAGCGAATCGACCTGCTGAACCGGTTGAAAGACGCACAAGTTGACCTCGCTGCATACGTGCATCTGAGGAAGGCCAAAGGATACATGTCCGTCAGCGAAAGCAATCATCTACGAGATAACTTTTTTAAACTGCATCGCGAACTGCACGATAAATCGCTGCGGTTGAATCTTCATCTGGATAAGGAAGAGTGGAGTGCTCTTCATCACGCTGAAGAAGCATTAGCGACAGCCGCAGTATGTTTGATGAGTGGGTATCATGATTGCCCAAATTTTATTACCGTCAACGCCGATAAGCTTGAAAATTGTCTGATGAGCTTAACGCTGAGTATCCAGAGCCTGCAGAAGCACGCCATGCTTGAGAAGGCCTGAAAACTAAGGGGGAGAATGCATCTCCCCCTTCATGTTTAAGTTTATGTAAAAATGCATTTGTTGCGCTTTTGACTGACTACGCTTTAAGCCAGAGTCAATCCGGAGGCGTTATGCATCGACAATCTCTTTTCCTTGTGACCCTTTTCTGTGTTTCTTCCGCTCTCTGGGCGGCACCTGCAACGGTAAATGTCGAAGTATTGCAAGACAAACTCGACCATCCCTGGGCGCTGGCCTTTTTACCCGATAATCACGGTATGTTAATCACGCTGCGTGGTGGCGAGTTACGCCACTGGCAAGAAGGAAAAGGATTATCTGCGCCGCTGGCTGGTGTGCCGGAAGTCTGGGCGCACGGGCAGGGAGGCTTGTTGGATGTAGCTTTAGCGCCTGATTTTGCCCAGTCTCGCCGCATCTGGTTAAGTTATTCGGAACAGGGAGATGATGACAAAGCCGGTACTGCCGTAGGTTATGGCCGTTTGAGCGATGATCTGACAAAAATAACGGATTTCCGCACCATTTTTCGTCAGATGCCTAAGCTTTCTACCGGTAACCATTTTGGTGGACGGTTGGTGTTTGACGGCAAAGGTTATTTGTTTATTGGTCTGGGGGAAAACAATCAGCGCCCGACGGCGCAGGATCTGGATAAATTACAGGGCAAACTGGTGCGTCTGACCGACCAGGGCGAGATCCCGGATGATAATCCTTTTGCAAAGGAATCCGGTGCGCGCGCTGAGATCTGGTCTTACGGCATTCGTAATCCGCAAGGGATGGCGATGAATCCGTGGAGCAATGCGCTGTGGCTGAATGAGCATGGTCCGCGCGGTGGTGATGAAATTAATATCCCGGAAAAAGGCAAAAATTACGGCTGGCCGCTGGCATCCTGGGGCATCAATTACTCGGGACTTAAAATACCGGAAGCGAAAGGGGAAATCGTTGCCGGAACCGAACAACCGATTTTCTACTGGAAAGATTCGCCTGCCGTGAGCGGTATGGCCTTCTATAACAGCGACAAATTCCCCCAGTGGCAGCAAAAATTATTTATTGGCGCGTTAAAAGACAAAGATGTCATCGTGATGAGCGTCAACGGCGACAAAGTGACAGAAGATGGCCGCATATTAACGGACAGAGGGCAGCGAATTCGTGATGTTCGCACTGGGCCCGACGGTTATTTGTACGTGTTGACCGACGAGTCCAATGGCGAATTACTGAAAGTAAGTCCACGTAATAATTAGCTAACGGGGATCATCACTACTTTACGCACTGCGGGGCGTTCAGTGAGCTGTTGATACCAGCGTTCCAGATTTGGACGCGGTGTCCAGGTCAGACCGACGTTAAACAAATTGTAGATAAACGGTGCAATAGCGATATCACCCACGCCAAATTTATCACCAGAGAACCATTTCACTTTTGCCAGTTCCGCATCAAGAAGGGCAAACAGAGCGTCGCATTCCTTGCAACTGGCATCAATGGCGGCCTGGTCGCGCTCTTCAGGCAGTGTTCTGACCAATCCCATCAGGATCCCGCGATGGGCATTACTGAGCGTCTGGTTTGCCCAGTCCATCCATTTTTCCGCTTCTGCACGACGTGCTGGCGAGTCGATCCACAAGCGGTTTTGCCCGTACTGTGCTGCCAGGTAGCGGACAATGGCGTTCGATTCCCAGAGAATTAAATCACTTTCGTCGTCGCGCAACAGCGGCACCAGCCCGTTGGGATTCATCGCCAGAAAGTCGGCGTCATGGTTTACTCCAAACTCACGGCCCGCGAGAATTTGCTCATAAGGTAGATCCAGTTCTTCGAGCGTCAGCAACACTTTTTTTACGTTGGTTGAATTATTCCGACCCCACAGCGTAATCATACTCACCCCTTTTTACACAGGCAGCCACAGGCTGAACAGGACTCTGATGGTGGAGTAAAGTTAACTTTTAAGCAACAGTTGGCAAAAAAATGACGCCAGAAGCAGCGAAGCGGCAGGATATTGCATAAACTTTAAAAACTTTACCAACTTACGGTTTCTTTAAGTTTGTGTGTGCGTTATTAATCACCGAACTTATCATACGGCGATATAACGTATTTTTTTTGAATGGATACTCGGGTGGCATTTATGACGCAATACTCCTCTCTCCTTCGTGGTCTTGCAGCGGGTTCTGCATTTTTATTCCTTTTTGCCCCAACGGCATTCGCGGCGGAACAAACCGTTGACGCGCCGAGCGTGGATGCGCGTGCATGGATTTTAATGGATTACGCCAGCGGAAAAGTGCTGGCTGAAGGTAATGCGGATGAGAAACTGGACCCAGCCAGTCTGACCAAAATCATGACCAGCTATGTGGTTGGGCAGGCGCTCAAGGCCGATAAGATTAAACTCACCGATATGGTGACGGTCGGTAAAGATGCCTGGGCGACGGGAAATCCGGCACTGCGTGGTTCATCGGTGATGTTCCTCAAACCGGGCGATCAGGTTTCGGTGGCCGATTTAAACAAAGGCGTGATTATTCAGTCCGGTAATGACGCCTGTATTGCGCTGGCCGATTACGTCGCGGGCAGTCAGGAGTCATTTATTGGCTTGATGAATGGTTATGCTAAAAAATTGGGCCTGACCAACACCACCTTCCAGACGGTGCACGGCCTCGACGCACCGGGGCAGTTCAGTACCGCACGCGATATGGCCTTGCTGGGCAAAGCGTTAATCCACGATGTACCGGAAGAGTACGCCATTCATAAAGAGAAGGAATTTACCTTCAACAAGATTCGCCAGCCTAACCGTAACCGTCTGCTGTGGAGTAGTAATGTCAATGTCGATGGCATGAAGACCGGTACTACGGCAGGAGCCGGTTACAACCTGGTGGCCTCCGCGACCCAGGGCGACATGCGTTTGATCTCTGTGGTACTGGGAGCGAAAACCGATCGTATCCGTTTTAATGAGTCCGAAAAGTTGCTCACCTGGGGCTTCCGTTTCTTTGAAACCGTGACACCAATTAAACCTGATGCCACCTTTGTGACCCAGCGAGTCTGGTTTGGCGATAAGAGTGAAGTGAATCTCGGCGCTGGCGAAGGCGGATCGGTGACTATTCCGCGTGGACAACTGAAAAACCTGAAAGCCAGTTATACATTAACCGAACCGCAGCTCACCGCACCGCTGAAAAAAGGCCAGGTCGTCGGAACCATTGATTTCCAGCTTAACGGTAAATCTATTGAACAGCGTCCGCTGATCGTAATGGAGAATGTGGAAGAGGGGGGATTCTTTGGTCGGATGTGGGATTTCGTGATGATGAAATTCCATCAGTGGTTTGGTAGCTGGTTCTCTTAATCTTGAGATGACCGGATGACGCGTTGACGTCATCCGGTGATGCTTAATTAATACATTAACTTAATACGCTGCGTTTGCGCGAACTTCACATACTCATCTTCCGGACTACGATCGCTTACTACGATATCAAAGCGTTTCAGGTCGCCCATGCGTGCCGGGCGTACCTTACCAAACTTACTGTGGTCGACAACCAGCACATGCTTTTGCGCCATCGACATAGCCCAGTGTTTTACCGGCAACTCTTCAAGATTAAAACAGGTTGCGCCTTTTTTGGTATGTACACCCGCAGCGGAATAAAAAGCGATATCCGGACAAAAATTATTCAGCGTTTGTTGAAAATCGATAGGTTTGAAGATGGCGTTGCTGGCGTGAAATTCTCCACCACTAAGAAACGCCCGGCAATGTGGTTTCTCTTGCAGCGCCAGAAAGGTATTTAGTGAATAACAAACGGCGGTGAAAGGGATTTCATTATCAATCGCTTCAATAATCCAGGGCGTAGTGGTGCCGCAGTCAAAAAAGAGGGTCTGACCGGGTTCTACCAACGTCGCGGCCAGTTTTGCGGCGCGGCGTTTTTCTTCCACCAGACGGGATTTTTGGTCGCTTAGCAGGTAATGGCTGGCGCTGCGTGGTTCGAGAACGATATAGCCGCCGAGTAATACGACGGGGGCGCTGTTGTTATTCAGGTCGCGACGAATCGTCATCTCTGAAACCCCAAGTAGGGCGGCGGCGTCCTTCAGATGTAACTTATCGCTGCGTTTTAATTCCTGGAGTAATTGCCCGATGCGCTCTTCGCGACGTGTTTCCATATTCCCTCTGAATAGTTATTGAAGCGAGCCGCCTGATATTACACGTTTTATCCGAAATCAGCCACGTACCCAGCCTTTACGGATCGGTAAGGCGAAACAGAAGCGATACCACGATTGTAGTCGCTGGTAGAGCATCGCCCCCGCAGCTTGCCAGATAATCTGCGCGCTAAGGCAACCAATCATTCCTGCCAACAATCCACCAAGCATATCCAGTGGCCAGTGGACGCCAAGGTAGACCCGCGACCAGGCAATAATTACGGCCAGCACCATGAGAAGCGATCCGGACCACAAACGATGCCAGATTAAAAATGCCAGAGCGAAGGTGAAGATCACCGTGCCGTGATCGCTCGGGAAAGAGTCATCCGCCGCATGGTGCAGGAAGTTATAGCCGATATTCTCGACAA
This sequence comes from Escherichia sp. E3659, assembly GCF_005781135.1. Lineage (NCBI taxonomy): Bacteria > Pseudomonadati > Pseudomonadota > Gammaproteobacteria > Enterobacterales > Enterobacteriaceae > Escherichia > Escherichia sp. E3659. Next base: position 176,389 of record NZ_VATQ01000003.1, read on the forward strand.
ACGGGCGGTCATGCGGAAATAAATGACCCATCCCCCAGGAAACAAACAGACTTACAGCCAGTGCGATCGCTATTTTTATCACTATCTGCCGTTGCGCCGTACGTCCCCACAGCCAAAGTACCCCGGCCAGTAGCGGCACCACAGTAATCAAATCTTTGGCAATAAAAATCGCCAACGAGATCATCCACGGAGAAGAATCTGGCGTGGCATTAATTAGAGAGAATAATGAGTAATTGAGATTTTCCAGCATAACTTCCAGACTCATAAGGTGTTTAATGGGGAGCCGTCAGGCAAGGCGGTGAGAATAAGGTGCATGTTAAACAGGGTAAAGCGGCATCGTCTTATTTCTCATAAGCGGCCCGTATTATGTGAAGTAATGGTAACGCGCGGTAGTTAAATAAAGCTTAAAAAAAGAGAGTCAAATCGCCGATTAATGTAAGAATGTGCTTAAGGGGCAAAAATTGCTTTCTCGTTAGCCGCGCTTTTATTAAACTTTGCGCGATTATTATTGGCGAAGAAATTGCATGCAAAATAGATTAGCTAATGGTGCCAGACTTGGACGTCAGGCATTACTTTTCCCTCTCTGTCTGGTGCTCTACGAATTCTCAACCTATATCGGTAACGATATGATTCAGCCCGGTATGTTGGCCGTGGTTGAACAGTACCAGGCGGGCATTGATTGGGTTCCTACCTCGATGACCGCGTACCTTGCGGGTGGGATGTTTTTACAGTGGCTGCTGGGGCCATTGTCGGATCGTATTGGTCGCCGTCCGGTGATGCTGGCGGGCGTAGTGTGGTTTATCATCACTTGTCTGGCGATATTACTGGCGCAAAACATTGAACAATTCACGCTGTTGCGCTTCTTGCAGGGCATAAGCCTCTGTTTCATTGGCGCTGTGGGTTACGCCGCAATTCAGGAATCCTTCGAAGAGGCGGTTTGTATCAAGATCACCGCGCTGATGGCGAACGTGGCGCTGATTGCTCCGCTACTCGGCCCGTTGGTGGGCGCGGCGTGGATCCATGTGCTGCCCTGGGAAGGGATGTTTGTATTATTTGCCGCATTGGCAACGATCTCCTTCTTCGGTCTGCAACGTGCCATGCCAGAAACCGCCACGCGTATAGGTGAGAAACTGTCGCTGAAAGAGCTCGGTCGTGACTACAAGCTGGTTCTGAAGAATGGCCGCTTTGTTGCGGGGGCGCTGGCGCTGGGATTCGTTAGCCTGCCGTTGTTGGCGTGGATCGCCCAGTCGCCGATTATCATCATCACCGGCGAGCAGTTGAGCAGCTATGAATATGGTTTGCTGCAAGTTCCCATTTTCGGCGCATTAATTGCGGGGAACCTACTGTTGGCGCGACTGACCTCGCGTCGCACCGTACGTTCGCTGATCATTATGGGCGGTTGGCCGATTATGATTGGTCTGTTGGTCGCCGCTGCGGCAACGGTCATCTCATCGCATGCGTATTTGTGGATGACCGCAGGGTTAAGTATTTATGCTTTTGGTATTGGTCTGGCGAATGCGGGACTGGTGCGATTAACCCTGTTTGCCAGCGATATGAGTAAAGGTACTGTCTCGGCGGCGATGGGGATGTTGCAAATGCTGATTTTCACTGTCGGTATTGAGATCAGTAAACACGCGTACCTGAACGGCGGCAATGGTCTGTTTAATCTCTTCAACCTTGCCAACGGAATTTTGTGGCTGCTGCTGATGTTTATCTTTTTAAAAGATAAACAGGTAGGAAATTCACACGAAGGGTAAAAAAATGCCTGATTGCACAACGCAATCAGGCATTTTCGAATTAATGGTGATGGTCATCGATCTGATGTTCGATAACCATCCCTTCGCCAACGCTGGCAAGGTGACGAACATACGGATGTGGACGGTAAGCTGGAGCAGGGGTCGGAGCCACATAGACGGTTTGCGGCACAGTAGCGACACTGACTGCTTGTGGAACGCTGACAGAATCAGGGACCACTACCACTTTGTATCCACTCGGCACATCGACGGTAACGCTTTGCGCCATCGTTGCACTGGCAAAGCTCATGAGAAACGCGCCCAGCAAAACATAATTCTTCATAATCATTTCGCCTGAAATAATCCGGTGGGTTAATTTCTGCGAATTATGCAGCCTTCATTCAGGCGTTGTGTTGCCGGGCGTGCTGCCGTTTTATTGATTAAATGGCGCTTCGTGTTTAAGAACTTTATCAATCACGTCCAGTACGCCTTCACGGTTATTGGAACCTGCACGATATTTCGCCGCTGCAACAACCGCGCTGCCGGCATTTTCCATTGCGAAGCTGTATCCTGCCTGACGCAGCATCTCAATATCATTACCGCCATCACCAAAGACCACGACTTCGCTGTCGTCTATTCCCCATAATTTCTGGAGTTGACGCAGACCATTGGCTTTATGCACGCCGGGGATGATTAAATCGATGCTGCCGTTGCCGGTATGCACTGGCACCATAATATCGCCGATGGCTTCATGTAATGCTTTCTGCACTTGTGGAATCAGTTCATCGGAAAGATTCAGGCCAAACTTGAAGAAGATATCTTCTAAGTTGTCAAAGTTATCGACGTATTCCAGACGGTGATAATACATTTCCGCCACAGTTTTCATGGCATCGTCATATTTTTTGAGGGTATAGGCGCTATTTTTACCGCAGGCAATAATCTCCACTTCCGGGCGCGTCAGCAAATGTTCCACGACAGTGGCAAAAGCATCTTTCGATAGCTCACCATTAAAAACATCTTTGCCTTCGCTCACTACCCAGCCGCCATTTTCCGCCACAAAAGCAATTTCATCGGCAATTTCGGGGAAGAATGAGATCAACTGATAATATTGATTCCCGCTGGCAACCACAAAGCGAATACCTTGTGCTTTCATCTGCTGATATTGGGCCATAAACCGCTCGCGGTTATAGGTTTTTTGATCGCTTAAGAAAGTACCGTCCATGTCTACCGCAATTAATTTAATGCCCATCAACTATTCTCCATCGCAGTCTGCGTTTTTGTATTGGGTTTGGCGACGGCTTTTGCGACGATAGCCGCGAGAATAACCAGCGCCAGTACAACCAGCATTGCACTACGTAATCCATAATGTTCGCCGAGATAGCCCAACAGTGGCGGCCCGACGAGGAAAGCCAGATAACCGGTCGTTGCCACAACGCTGACACGGGTTGGCGCGTCGGGGCCGGTATCACTGGCGGCTGAAATGGTCAGCGGGAAGCCCAGCGAGGCACCCAGTCCCCAAAGTACAACAGATACTCCTGCGACCCAGGCGCTATCAACAAAAATAATTAGCCCGATACCCAACGCACCCATTAGTGCACTGGCACGTACCACGGCAACGCGGCTGTAGCGATCAATAAACCAGCCGCCGGTAAAACGTCCAACGGTCATCCCCAATGTGAAACCTGCGTATATCAATGAGCCGGACGTTGGGCTAAATCCGTGGCCATCAACCATTAATAAGGGTAACCAGTCGTTGGCAGAACCTTCTGCAAAAGCCATTGCCAGCACCACGACACCAATTAATAGCAACTGAATATCGCGATAAAAAGGAACCCCTTTTTCACTATGCTGCGTGCCATCAGCAGCATTTTTTCCCGTACCGTCAGGGATTGCCTGAATAGCGATATAAATAGGCGCGATGCCCACCAGCGCCGCCAGCAAAATGTGAACAGTTGCCGGAACTCCAAAGGCCGTCAGCGCCATCCCTACACCAGCCCCCGCCAGCGTACCGAGGCTGTAGAAGCCATGCATCATCGGCAAAACCGTTTTATTCATTTCTCTCTCAACGGCAGCACCTTCAACGTTTATCGCCACTTCTGCGGAACCAAAACTGGCGCCAAAAACGCCAAGACCAACGGCAAAGAGCACAGGAGATGTCAGCCAGAGCGCCAGACTTAATATCATCATCCCGATCAATGCGCAGGACATCGTGACCAGGATGACATTACGCGTCCCAAAGCGTTTTACTAACCACGCCGAGCAGAGAATACCGCTCATCGAACCGATCGACAGACCAAAGAGCACTCCGCCCATTTCGGCGATAGAGACAGAAAGAATGTCGCGGATAGCGGGCGTTCTGGTTGCCCAGGAAGCCATTAGAAGGCCCGGCAAAAAGAAGAACATAAACAGCGCCCAGGTACGGCGTTTCAAGGCATTACGTGAAGAATTTACTGTCATAGATCACGTCAAAAAAAGAAGAGAGAAGACAACCTTAGCAAGGTTGTGTACATTTGTACACAATTGCAGAGAGAGGAAATGACATGCGTCGCGCTAACGATCCACAACGGCGAGAAAAAATCATCCAGGCCACTCTCGAGGCGGTGAAACTTTACGGAATACATGCCGTGACGCACCGTAAAATAGCTACCCTTGCCGGGGTACCGTTAGGGTCGATGACCTACTATTTTTCAGGAATTGATGAGCTATTACTGGAGGCGTTCAGTAGCTTTACGCAGACTATGTCACGGCAATATCAGGCATTTTTTCTTGATGTCAGAGATGCCCCCAGTGCCTGCCAGGCCATCACAGAAATGATCTACAGCTCGCAGGTTGCAACGCCGGACAACATGGAACTGATGTATCAACTCTACGCGCTGGCCAGTCGAAAACCGTTATTAAAAACAGTGATGCAAAACTGGATGCAGCGCAGTCAGCAAACACTCGAACAATGGTTTGAACCTGGAACGGCCAGGGCTCTGGATGCTTTTATTGAAGGGATGACGCTGCATTTTGTCACTGACCGTAAGCCGCTATCGCGCGAGGAGATTTTACGGATGGTGGCACGAGTGGCGGGGCAGGAGATAAATTTCAGGCAACAAAAAACCCATTTATGTAAACGGGTTAATGAAAACAATAAGTTAGAGTAAAAACAATAAGTTGGGTTGGTGGTCAGTGGTGGTTATTACGGGGTAATGCCAACCGCTGCCGCCACTTTGTCGCCATTTGTTTTACCTTAGACGCCAGGGGCCTCTATCTTCAATCTGTTCGACTAACCCTTCCTCTTCTAGTTCACGCAATAGTGCAACAACCCAATATTGTTGGTTCGAACTTGTTGCTTTCCGTTTTTCTCCCCAATCGAGGCCGCTTAGACGAAATACCTCAGCTTGCTTAACGCCGTTGCCGTTTTTTTGGGCATCTGGGTGAGTTTTAAGTACGGATAAAGCCAATTCTTTTGCTCTGTTGCGCAATTCCGCTCCCTGATGCTGAAACTTATTCATTGATAGTGCTCCATGTGAAAAAAAGGAATATTAGCTCAACAGGGCAAAATACGCATTTTCAAAAACTTGCTATTGATGTTGGTAGTGTTGCCAGCGGATTAAACCGTAATGCAGTTTCCAGGTGATCCGGTGCCAGATGTGCGTAACGCATTGTCATTTTTATATCGTGATGTCCGAGGATTTTTTGCAAAGCAAGGATATTTCCACCCGACATCATGAAGTGCGCCGCAAACGTATGGCGCAGAACGTGTGTCAGTTGACCGCGAGGGAGCACGATAGACGTTTTTTCCATCACGGATAAAAATTGAAAATAGCAGTCTGTGAAGAAATTGAACCCATCAAGCGCCATGATCTCTTCGTAAAGCTCTTTACTGATAGGGATGCTTCTGTTTTTCTTCCCCTTCGTTCTTACAAAGGTAATTCGGTATTTGGTCACCTGTGATCGGGTAAGGTTTATTGCTTCTCGCCAGCGTGCGCCTGTGCTTAAGCATATCTTGACTACCAGTGCCAGAATTGGGTCCTGACGTTTGCAATCAGCCAGCAGTTCAACAATCTGCTCATGGGTAAGCCATGCCATCTCTTTTTCTGCGATGGTGAATTTTCGCATGTTCTCCAGTGGGTTTGGATACGACCATTCGCCCAGGCGGGATAGTTCGCTAAAAACACTACTTAGATAGCTTTGCTCCAGGTTAATGGTGACCGGGCTGGCTCCTTTCTTCCATTTCTCGCTGAAGTAGATCTCACCTGTCAGTCGTTTATCTCGATAATGGGCAAACATTTTAGATGTGAGATCGGTTGCAAGGGGATTGCCCAGAGCGTCAACCATCAGCAGCAATTTGTCATAGACATGCTGCCCAGCAGTCAGAGATTTACCATGTAGTTTGAACCATAGCTCAACCACGTCTTTCAGTGTTCGACGATCCACTGATTCACCCAGCCAGGGCTTTGCTTCGGTTTCTTCCATCGTGTGACGCTCAAAAGCCAGAGCTTCGCCTTTGGTGGCGAATTGTTTACGCACACGACGTCCACTACGTCCGGCGGGGTAACATTCGCAAAGCCATTTTCCTGTGGTGAGTTTTCGTACTGCCATAAAAAATGCCCTCCAGTGGAGAGCATTTTTACTGTATATATAACCAGTGTCAATGTATGAGATCCCGCGACCATACATCTCACTGAAGCCATAATGAAGTTGGCTATTTTTTGTTATGTGAGTATGTAACTTTTGTGGTTAGCCTGCGCCTCATTGTTATATTAGGCGCAGATATCAGAGCAAAATTTATCGTGAGTATTTAGTACAGATTTTTTTGGATTTACTAATAGCCCCATCATTGCATACAAATTTTCCATCGGAGGTACAGTGAGAGACACCTCCCTTTTTCCCAGAACAAGGATAATTTTTAGCATAGGTAGTTAGTGGGTTTAATAACAAAGAGCATGATAAAACCACAAAAAATACCTTACCAAGCATAGTTTCCCCCGGTATTATCTAACATATTTAACTGTTAAACTTATAATTTTTCCAATTATTTCAACATCTTCTATCTTACACTCGAAGGCTCTGTTTCCACCTTCAACGAAGATTCTCCCACCGGGTAAACGAGTAATGTCGCGGATTGTTATTTCGCCATCAATACTTATTACCCATTTACCATCACGTATATCATCAAATTCTTTATCACAAATAAATTCAGAATTATTAACTGTGACTACAAAAGGATTTTTAAACGTAGAGGGTAGAAATCCCTTATCAAAAATATAAACCCCGTCTTCCTGCAAGTCTCCATCAGACAATAAATATTTTACTACTTCTATAGCATTTGTTTTTGCTGATGCTTGCTTTGAACCATGCCCGGTCGTAAGCCAATGAAGTGAGATGCCTGTTTCTAGTGCGCACTGGATTACCCAATCTGCCGGAAAAATATCACGCATATAGCGTGTTGCCATGGTGCTCTTAGAAACACCTAAATGATCACAGAGAGCCTGACGGGTACCAAACCCATATGCTTCAACCAAACGTTCTATGGCCTTCTTACCACCGCTATTGAAATCCACGAGTCCTCCAGAGAAATCCAAAAATCGTTGACAGATTCCAAAAGCGATCTTAAAGTTGAACCAGAAGAGTTCTTTTGGAGCCTTCACTACTAATCACGACAAACAACGGCTCGCCACAAGCCATATCTAGAAGGAATGTTGCCTTATGACACCTAACATTTCAATTACTCTGAATACACCACATGTCACAATCGAACGTTATAGCGAACTAACTGGCCTTTCTATTGATACGATTAACGACATGTTGGCTGATGGCCGACTACCTCGTCATCGTCTTCGTAAAGACAAAAAACGTGAAAAGGTAATGATTAACCTAGCTGCTCTGACTGTTGATGCTTTGTCTGCTTAATAGACGTCTATTTTCGCAATAAGACGCTGAGTTCGATTTTGCGATAAGTTCGGAGTTGAAAACTATGTTTGATTACCAAGTTTCCAAACATCCACATTTTGATGAAGCCTGTCGTGCATTCGCACTGCGCCACAACCTAGTGCAACTGGCAGAACGTGCAGGCATGAATGTACAGATTCTGCGGAACAAGCTGAACCCAGCTCAACCTCATTTATTAACCGCACCAGAAATCTGGTTGCTTACCGATCTGACTGAAGATTCAACGCTGGTAGATGGCTTTCTGGCACAGATTCACTGCCTGCCATGTGTACCGATTAATGAAGTGGCAAAAGAGAAACTGCCGCATTACGTCATGAGTGCAACCGCAGAGATCGGGCGTGTTGCTGCAGGTGCGGTATCTGGCGATGTAAAAACCAGTGCAGGTCGTCGTGATGCTATCAGCAGCATTAACTCTGTAACACGACTGATGGCGCTGGCGGCTGTTTCATTGCAGGCCCGTTTACAGGCTAATCCTGCGATGGCGAGTGCAGTTGATACCGTGACTGGCCTCGGTGCTTCATTCGGTTTGCTGTGAGGTGCTTATGCTGACGAAAGAACCATCATTTGCATCGCTGCTGGTAAAACAAAGCCCGGCAATGCACTACGGTCACGGCTGGATCATGGGTGAGGATGGTAAACGCTGGCATCCATGCCATTCACAAGATGAATTGCTGGCAGAACTATCAACGAAAAAACGGGGGAACAAATGGCTATTGAAGGCGCTGCGGCGACTGTTCCATTAAGCCCCGGTGAACGCCTGAATGGACTTAATCATATTGCGGAGTTAAGGGCGAAAGTATTTGGCCTTAATATTGAGTCAGAGCTTGAGCGGTTTATTAAAGATATGCGTGATCCACGGGATATCAATAATGAACAAAATAAACGGGCACTGGCTGCCATATTCTTTATGGCAAAAATTCCAGCTGAACGTCATAGCATCAGCATTAATGAGCTGACCACTGACGAAAAGCGGGAGCTGATTAAAGCAATGAATCATTTTCGTGCAGTGGTGAGCTTATTTCCCAGACGGCTAACCATGCCGAATTAACCAATTAATGAAATTCATGGCGTAAACCCGCCGGGCATCCCTTTATCTAAATTCAGGAGAATTGATTATGCGTAATATTGAAACCCTCACGACTAAAACCGGACCGGATGATGCAGGTCTTAATCTTTTACTGACAGAGGCCCGTCTTGAAGAACGTCGGGCAAGGGCTGAGGCAATGGCTGCCCGCCTTGATAGCCTGGCGTGTCATATCACATCCCGCCAGCTAAACCACGTGGAAGCAGCAGAACTGCTGCGTGTGACTGCTGAAGCAATCCAGAACGAAGCGCAGGAGATCCACTAATGGCTGATGCAATGGATCTCGTACAGCAGCGCGTTGAAGAAGAACGCCAGCGCCATATCCGTGCTGCCCGTGCCAAAACACCGGGCGTGTCTCGCGTGCTTTGCATTGAGTGTGAAGCGCCAATTCCGCCAGCACGCCGCCGTGCCATTCCGGGTGTGCAGCTTTGCATTACCTGCCAGGAAATTGCAGAGCTGAAAGGCAAACATTACAACGGAGGTGCTGTATGAGCACCATCCTGAAATGGGCGGGAAATAAAACCGCCATTATGTCCGAACTGAAAAAACACCTTCCTGCTGGCCCGCGACTGGTTGAACCTTTCGCGGGTTCCTGTGCTGTGATGATGGAGACGGATTATCCCTGCTATCTGGTTGCGGATATTAATCCTGATTTAATCAACCTCTATAAAAAGGTTGCCGCTGATTGTGAGGTGTTTATATCTCGTGCCAGAGCTTTATTTGAGGACGCAAACAGGGAGGTGACTTATTACAACATAAGACAGGAGTTTAATTACTCAACTGAAATTACTGATTTCATGAAAGCGGTATATTTCCTGTATCTCAATCGTCACGGTTACCGTGGGTTATGTCGTTATAACAAGAGCGGGCATTTCAACATTCCATACGGTAATTATAAAAATCCGTATTTCCCTGAAAAAGAAATTCGCGCATTTGCAGAGAAAGCCCAGCGAGCAACGTTTATCTGCGCCAGCTTTGATGAAACGCTGGCGATGCTGCAGGTGGGGGATGTGGTGTATTGCGATCCGCCTTATGACGGTACGTTTTCCGGTTATCACACTGACGGCTTCACTGAAGATGACCAGTATCACCTGGCATCCGTTCTTGAACATCGGTCATCAGAAGGACATCCGGTCATTGTTTCTAACAGTGACACATCCCTGATCCGTTCGCTGTATCGCAATTTCACTCACCACTACATCAAGGCAAAACGCAGCATCGGCGTAGCAGCTGGTGAGAGTAAATCTGCAACAGAAATCATCGCTGTTTCTGGGGTGCGCTGCTGGGTGGGATTTGATCCTTCGCGTGGCGTGGATAGTTCTGCCGTGTACGGAGTGCGTGCATGAGCCATGCTGATATGAACAACTGCAGCGGCTTTAACGAGGCCGCCGCAGCATTCTCATGGAACAGCCCGAAAAAGGCTATTAACCCTTATCTGGACCCGGCGGAAGTTGCGCCGGTTTCTGCGCTTTCAAACCTGATCACTCTGTACGCTGCCGATAACGAGCAGGAACAACTGCGCCTCGAGGCACTGAGTGATCAGGTCTGGGAGCGTTATTTCTTTAATGAATCCCGTGATCCTGTCCAACGCGAAATGGAGCAGGATAAGCTCATTAGCCGGGCAAAGCTGGCGCATGAGCAGCAGCGTTTTAATCCGGACATGGTCATACTGGCGGACGTTAACGCCCAGCCTTCCCATATCAGCAAGCCGCTGATGCAACGTATTGAATACTTCAGCAGCCTGGGCAGGCCAAAGGCTTATTCCCGCTATTTGCGTGAGACGATTAAGCCATGTCTGGAACGACTGGAGCATGTACGCGAGAGTCAGCTATCCACTTCTTTTCGCTTTATGGCAAGCCATGAAGGGCTGGACGGCCTGCTGAACTTGCCTGAAATGAGTCAGGATCAGGTGAAACGCCTGTCTACTCTTGTCGCTGCGCATATGAGCATGTGTCTTGATGCCGCTTGTGGTGATTTGTACGCCACCGATGATGTTAAGCCAGAAGAAATCCGCAAGACATGGGAAAAGGTGGCAGCAGAAACCCTGCGACTGGATGTCATACCGCCTGCGTTTGAGCAACTCCGCCGGAAAAGAAACCGCCGTAAACCCGTGCCCTATGAACTCATTCCGGGTTCGCTGGCACGTATGTTGTGCGCCGACTGGTGGTACCGGAAATTATGGAAGATGCGTTGCGAATGGCGGGAAGAGCAGTTGCGTGCTGTTTGCCTGGTCAGCAAAAAAGCATCTCCCTATGTCAGCTATGAAGCCGTGATGCATAAACGTGAGCAGCGCCGTAAGTCGCTGGAGTTTTTCCGTTCTCATGAACTGGTGAACGAAGACGGCGACACGCTGGACATGGAGGATGTGGTAAACGCCAGCAGCAGCAACCCTGCGCATCGCCGCAATGAGATGATGGCCTGTGTTAAAGGTCTGGAGCTTATCGCGGAAATGCGCGGTGACTGCGCCGTTTTCTACACCATCACCTGTCCGTCACGTTTCCATTCCACGCTAAATAACGGCAGGCCCAACCCGACCTGGACAAATGCGACGGTAAGACAAAGCAGTGATTATCTGGTCGGCATGTTTGCTGCATTTCGTAAGGCGATGCACAAAGCCGGATTGCGCTGGTATGGCGTGCGGGTGGCTGAGCCGCATCATGACGGTACAGTTCACTGGCACCTGTTGTGTTTTATGCACAAAAAAGACCGCCGCGCCATCACTGCATTACTGCGTAAGTTTGCCATCCGTGAAGACCGCGAGGAGCTGGGCAATAACACTGGGCCGCGCTTTAAGTCTGAGTTGATTAACCCGCGTAAAGGTACGCCAACAAGCTACATCGCGAAATACATCAGTAAGAACATTGACGGGCGTGGTCTGGCTGGCGAGATCAGCAAGGAAACGGGTAAATCCCTGCGTGATAACGCTGAATACGTTAATGCCTGGGCGTCTCTGCATCGTGTTCAGCAATTCCGCTTCTTTGGCATTCCGGGGCGTCAGGCTTACCGTGAACTGCGATTGCTGGCTGGTCAGGCGGCAAGGCAACAGGGGGACAAAAAAGCAGGTGCGCCGGTACTGGATAACCCGTGCCTTGATGCCATCCTGGCTGCTGCTGATGCTGGTTGTTTTGCCACCTACATCATGAAGCAGGGCGGCGTACTGGTTCCCCGCAAATATCACCTGATCAGAACCGCTTATGAAATCAACGAAGAGCCGACCGCCTATGGCGATCACGGCATTCGTATTTATGGCATCTGGTCACCCATTGCAGAGGGCAAGATCTGCACTCATGCCGTGAAGTGGAAAATGGTTCGTAAGGCCGTTGACGTTCAGGAGGCGGCAGCCGACCAGGGCGCTTGCGCCCCTTGGACTCGTGGCAATAACTGTCCCCTTGCTGAAAATTTGAACCAACAAGGGAAAGACAAATCAGCTGATGGGGATACCAGAACGGATATCACCCGCATGGATGACAAGGAGTTGCACGATTACCTGCACAGTATGAGCAAAAAAGAGCGCCGGGAACTGGCAGCAAGGTTACGCCTGGTGAAACCGAAACGGCGTAAAGACTACAAACAGCGAATTACAGACCATCAGCGACAGCAGCTCGCCTATGAACTGAAGTCCAGAGGATTTGATGGTAGCGAGAAAGAGGTCGATTTACTCCTTCGCGGCGGCAGTATTCCGTCAGGAGCAGGCCTGCGTATCTTCTATCGGAACCAGCGTTTGCAGGAAGATGATAAGTGGCGGAACCTGTATTAATTACGCGGGTTAACAATTCGTGCTCTTAATAATACCAAGCATATCAGGCTGATGAACGTAAAAAAACGTTTTACATCAGTAAGATTATTATATACTGTAAATATAAACAGTGGTTATGTATACAATATTTCTTTGGTGTTATAGGAGGAAAGATGCAGGACTATTTTTTGGAGTCTTTGAAGCTCCAGCGCATTGATTTTTTTCTTAAGCTTGTAGCGGCTAGTGAGTGTAGTGATGAAGAGAAGGGGCTGGCTTTGCAGTGGGTTTCTGAATTGACTGATGAACTCATGGCAAAAATCAGAACCCACGAATACAACCGCTCAATGGATGTCATCAGTTGAGGTGACTTTTATGCGCATTGAAATAATGATCGATAAAGAGCAGAAGATTAGCCAGTCTATCCTGGACGCCCTTGAATCCGAGCTTTACCGCAATCTGCGCCCCCTGTATCCCAAAACGGTAATTCGTATCCGCAAAGGTAGCTCTCACGGTGTGGAACTTACCGGACTGCAACTGGACGAAGAAAGAAAACAAGTGATGAAAATTATGCAGAAGGTGTGGGAAGACGACAGCTGGCAGCATTAAGAAATGTTGCCCCCAGGAGGATTCATTCTGATGGGGGCTAGTTTGGGCAATGAGTGAAATAAGGCGTAAGGTGGGCGGTCATTTTTATAAGTGATCGTCCGCTTTGTGCCAGAAGCGAACATTTCTTCTGCTATCTTTCGTCAATTAACGAATGGCAGACTAATTTGCAACGGATAATCTGAATTTTGTAAGATTATGGGTATTCCTATAATATTTACCAATAATAACCTTACAATGTACACTACCGATTGAATTTTCCATAGTTGGCCTTTGGCTCTACTTACCATCTATGTTTATGTATTTTATAAAAATGGACTAAAAATGCACAATACGTACATCAAAGACTATATAGAATATTACCTTAGCCTTAAAACTGAACCTCAATACGCCATTATGCTTAAAGGTGCTTGGGGATCAGGTAAAACTTGGTTCATTGAACGAGTTCTTGAAGAATATAAGCAGAAACATTCAGAGTTCAAATTTCTAAAAGTGAGCTTGTATGGCGTCAACTCTATTGAGCAGATTGAAGATGAGTTCTATCGTCAATTGCATCCTGTCCTATCAAACAAAGCCCTTATCTTTGGTGCAAATGTACTAAAAAATACGCTTAAGGCTACTTTCAAGATCGATCTTAATGGCGATAATAAATCTGACGTAGATATCAATAGCAATGTTCCCACCATTAATCTTAGCGACTTTACTAGAAAACCAGATGGTTTTGTGCTGGTCTTTGATGATGTCGAGAGAGCTGGTGTAGATTTACCAATCTTATTTGGATATATAAATCACTTTGTGGAAGTAAACGGATACAAAGCGATCTTGGTTGCCAATGAAGATGAAATAATCAATAGAGAAAAGCGAATAAATAATGATGATGAGAAATATCGCAATGAATACATGAGAACAAAAGAAAAGCTAGTAGGTAAAACATTTGAAGTAACGTCAGATTTACATAGTGCTTGTAAGATTTTCTTGAGCGTAATTAGTAGTTTGCATGTTGCTAATATATTTAAAGAAGATATGCAGACAATAGAGGACCTCTATGTGTCAGCGAATTATAATAATCTAAGACACTTGAGGCAGTTCTTTCTCGATGTACAACGAATTATTTCCCTTTTGGGAGATAAATATTTAAGTAACGATGAATTTATAAGGGTGTTTTTTCATCAATTGTTAATTTTTTCGATGGAGTACCGGGGAGGGAATCTTAGCTACGAGGATTTCAATTCAATCGGCAATGTTAATTATGGTATGTTTTTGGGTAAAGAACGCGTCAAAAGTAAGTATGACATGATTGTCGAGAAATATTCGTCTCCTGTATTAACCGAGAAGTTACTGGATGGCGCGTCTTGGAGAGAACTAATCTGTGATGGAAAGGTAACGGGTGATCTTCTTGCTCAGTTGGATGTTACGCGTTTTTTTAGAAGCAGCGATTCACCAGCATGGAGGTGTTTGTGGAACTATAGAGAACTAAATGAAACTATGCTTTATGAGCAGTACGCTATTGCTAAGGATAACCTATTTTCAGGTAAGATCACTACCTTAGGTGAACTCCTGATGACAGCGAGTATTTTGCTGGAAATGGCGAAAGAAGGTCTAACAACAGATGATGTTCATGATCTCATAAATGAGACAAAACAGAATATAAATAATTATTATAATAGACTGAGAGCTGAAGATGTACATAAGGAATATGCGCAAACGCATTATAACGAATTAAGGGGATGGCGTAGTTTAAGTTTTCTTGACAGGGATAGTGATGACTTTAAGCTCATTATTGAACATATTAAAATAGCAAGGAAGAAACGGTTTGATGAATCAATTTCGGAATTTGCATTGCAGTTCAGAGATGAGTTACAAAGGGGAAAATCATCGTTGTTATCTGAATTGAGTCATTCTAATAATAGACAGTTAAATCTTCATGACGTACCTTTTTTACACTTAGTTCCTGCTGATGTTTTCATTGAAAGCTATAGGAAACTTGATCCAGTTATCATGAGGAAACTGGCATTTAGCTTACGGAGTCGTTATTCTGATGCGGATGCCAGAACTAGACTGATTGAAGAATATAACTGGTTGATCAACCTAAAAGATATAGCTGTAGATTTCATTCAAAACTCAGAAAATAGCGTTTTTCAGGTCTTCCACGTAAAAATTTTCATTGACTATGTACTAACTGACGCAATCAAATTCTTTAGTGATGGGACAAATTAATATTTTGTTGATTAACATAGGGCTATATTATGAGAAGTACTAGGGATGGTCAGCAACATTATTAACGTCCGCTTCGCTCAAAGCAGGCTTTGTGCTTTGTAAGTACGTATGTTTCGTTTTTCAAGCGATCATTCGGTTACTGGATTTCAGTTCCCCCGTAAGTGCATGACTATGCCGCATGAGATCGCATGATCGTTTGCGGATCGTTTTTGCTAAGGCCCGCCAGAACTGGTGGGATTTTGCGTAGATCATGCACCTGCATGAAAACCGCTACATAAAGCGGGCAGGCGTGGCGGGGATATGAGCGCGCGGCTGAACGATTAAAATCGCACATCCCCTGTAAGTGATAATTGCTATGATTTACTGACGGCCTTTGGATATACAATCATTATGTTGTGGTTGTTTTTATACTTGACATTGCCATAAATGCAATCTTTTAAACCGGATCCACTATCAGTGGATCCGGCCTACAATTCAATTTATAATTACCTATGTTATTAACTACATCACTGGAAAAGACAGATGAAAGTTTTTTTGGATACAAATATATTTTACAATAATTGGTTTGCTAAAAATGCTAATTTTAAACTTCTTTTCCATTTTTTGAATAATGAATGTAACGACTTGTTATTATCAAATTTAGTAATTGAGGAGACTAACAATATCAGGAATAGAGAGCTCAAAAATCAATTAAATGAAATGCGTTCCATTATTAGTAAAATTAAAAAGCTTAATCAGAATCCAATAGATTTTAAAATTGAAAACTTAGGTATTGAACAATATGATTTGAAAGAAATATTAAATAAGGAAGTTGATAATTTAATTTTAATAGATTATAACGATATTCCACATGCTAAGGTGGTTGGTAGGGCCCTTGAAAAGATAAAACCTTTCTCAGAACAAGAAAAAGGATACCGTGATACGTTGATCTGGTTATCTTTTCTTCAATATATCAAATCATCAGGGGGTAATGATGATTTTGTATTTATTACTGAGAATAGCTCAGACTTTTTTACCAACAGTAAAGGTCCTGCAACGTTTAATGATGATCTTCTAAGAGATATTGAAGAGTTAGGCATAACACAAAAAATAACTCCATATCGGAAGCTATTTGACTTCGTTACATCATCTATTGATAAGAGTATCCATGCTTTTGATCATGCAAGAAGTGAGCCTTATTTCGAGGAGTTTCTAGAAGGTGAGTGTATCGATTATTTATCAAGTTTTAATCACATGATGCTTAGTCAATACCTTGAAAATAATATTTTTGAGTCTAGAGTTTCGAATGTTTTGGATGTTAGAGTTGATGTCATCGAAGATTTCGAGGATGGCTATATTGAAGGCATCACTTCAATTGATGCGGATAAATATTACATTGCCTATTCTTTTAATTTGAGACGGGTTTTTATTGAAGTGGATATTCCTTATTTGGATTATATTGAAAATAAAAGCGATTTAGATTCGGCATTCCCATTTACTCATGGTGATGGTGACGTTGTGACTTTAGAGATTTTGGTTAGACCGTATTTTACAGTGAGCTTTATTTATTCTCCATCTGAGAATGAATTCGATTCGTTTTCTGTAGATGACCTTTGGTTGAAACGTTAGTATCTAATGCTCTAAATTAAAGCCACGGTTCTAATATTAATTATTGGCGTGGCTTTTAAAAAATGGCAATTAGCTAAGTATATATGTCTCAAATTTCAAAATTTCATGGCCTAACCATTTATTTAGTTCCATCATCCTTTTTTGCAATGGCAATAATTCATTCCTCAAAAACACTAAACTCGCTTTTTCCACATCCCCAAACCCCCCAACATTATTCGGCATAATCCCCATCATCTGTGGCGGAACACGATGCGCAGCCATCATGTCATCACGGCTCACGTTTTTGATATTCAGAAACTCATCCTTCGCTGCGACTTCTGACAACGGGATAATCTGAAGTCCGTCTTTTTTACCATTAGGCGAGTACATAAACAGATTGCGGAAGTTGCCAGGGCCTTTGGCGCTTTTCATCGCATTGCGGAGGTTGTTCACATCCTCCTGGTTCTGCGCGGCATCGGTCATGTACATGATGAAGCCTGCATGACTACCGTTAATGTAATACTTCCGGCGGAACAGCGTGGCGGACTCGTTGAGCAGAGCGGATGGAATAGCAGAAAGATAGCCAGGCAGGCCGTAGATCTCCTGATTAATATCCGGTTCCATCAGATGAAAGATGCTGCCTTTCGTGAACTGATACGGCTGGGTTGCCATACCGTATTGCACAAACCAGTAGGTATCCAGGTCTAATCCGCGTCGAGTGTATTTTGCCAGGGCAGGTTCAAGGGCGATAACTTCACCGAAGCGGTTCGTGCGTTTCTCCAGGTAGGCGTTACCAAATACCAGATAGTCCTGCACAAAACGTGAAAAAGCCTGCTGGCTGAGCAACGGGTGAGGGATATAGGTGCTGGTCAGAATGTTGCACTTTACTGCAATCGGTGAGCTGTGGTGTACGGCGGCGCGGAAGGTTCGCGCCAGGCCGTCGAAACTCACTGGTGGCTCATACCAACGGTCCATCTGTACGCATTCCACATAGTCCAGCAGTTCGCGGCGGTCCAGAACAGGAACGGGATCACCGAAGCTGAATGCTTCGGCTGAAGTTTGGTTTTTATGCTGGATCTGATTCGTCGCCGCAGCGCGTTTTTTCTTACTCTTTCCCATCAAAAAATCTCCACAATATTGCTGGTATTGGCGGACTCGCCCTGCAGCGGTTCGTTAAACAGTGCGTGCATTGTTGCCCAGGCCAGATCGGCATGGCTGGCTTCTTCGCTGCGGCTGGCTTCATAGGTCGGGCGGTTGCCACTGGCAGTGGTGGCGCGACGGATTGCCATAAATGACTGCGCAATGTCGGTGTGCCCGGCGTCAAACTCCAGACGGCGGTGGCTGATAATGTCGTAGGCCTTGAGTACCAGGGCGTTTTTAACGTTGGGGTTGTAGACAAACTCCCTGACGGCAGGAAAAAATGCTTTCACGTTCTCGTAAACCCCGTGACCGACGCCGGTCGAGTCGATGCCGATATAGGTCACGTTATACTGTTCGGTCAGTTTTTTGATGGCGTCAGCCTGGGCGCGGAAGTCCATCCCGCGCCACTGGTGACGCTCAAGAATGCGGAACTTACCGCCCGGCACGGCTGGCGGTGCCACCACCACGCATCCGGCGCTGTCGCCGTTCTGCGTACCTTTTGCCGGGTCATAACCGATCCAAACCTCGCGCCAGCCAAACGGGCGCAGCGCCAGTGCATGAAAGTCGGTCCAGACTTCCCAACTGTCCACCATGCACGCCTGCAGCTCGCTGAGCGGGAACACGGACGCGAGATCGTCCACGAACTCACACATCAGCAGGTTCTGGTATTCGTCCGGGCTGTACTCCATGCGCAACTGGTCGAGATCGAACAGGTTACAGCCGCCGCGCACCGCATCTTCCACGGTGACTATCTGGCGGTATTGCCCGTCTGCGCACAGCAGGCCGGGGGCCAGATTGTTGTGGGACAGGTCGATGTCCACCTTATCGGCTTTGTTGCGCCCACGATTGAACAGCGCACCGGACCAGAACGGATAAGCACTGTGGGTCAGGCTGGATGGCGTGGAAAAATAGGTTTGTCGCCATTTTTTGTGAATAGCCATACCGGAAGCCACTTTGCGCAGCTCCTGAAATTTCGGTATCCAGAAATATTCATCCAGATACAGGTTGCCGTGATAACTCTGGGCCGTGCGGGCATTGGTGCCGAGGAAGTAAAGCGTGGCACCGTTAGGAAGCACCATCGGATCGCCTTTCAGCTCCACTTCGACTTCTTTGGCAAAATCGATGATGTACTGCTTAAAGACGTGCGCCTGTGCCTTACTGGCAGAAAGGAAAATCTGGTTACGTCCGGTAAGCAGGGCGTCAATCAGGGCTTCACGGGCAAAGTAAAAGGTCGCGCCGATCTGGCGTGACTTCAGCAGATTACGGATGCGGTTGGTTTTTCCTGCTTCCCACCAGTGGCGCTGGTAGTTGAACATGGAGGAATGGAAGATTTCTTCCAGCTTCTCAATCTGTTCATCGGTGAAAACATTCTTTTCCGGCTGACGGCGCGGCCCTTTGTTGCGGTTGGCGACGTTAGGGTTTAAGTCGGCTTCGTTGCCGCCATTGTTAAACTTGCCGATCCGCGCGTGGCGCTCCGACTGGCGCGCCAGCAGGTCAATCTCTTTGAAATCTTTCCCTTCTTTGTGCTCCTTCATAATGAGCTGGCAGTAGCGTGCGGCGGTGGTGAGCTGCATCTGATCCAGCGGCCCATAGTCACCCCACTTGTCGCGTTTTTTCCAGCTGTGAACGGTTGCAACTTTCTCGCCCAGCATTTCAGCAATGCGGGCTACGCGGTATCCCTGAAAGTACAGCAGCATGGCCTGCCGACGGGGATCGAGATCTGCGGGTGTCAGTGTGGTGTTCATGGCACAAACCTACAGCCTTGAATGAAGGCTTTCCCCGCCTGCGGTTTGTGTGGTTGTCGGTACAAAGACCGCGCATTGTTTCACTGCCCCCATCACCGCAACCATAAGGCTCCAGTAAGTTTTTTCTAACGGAGCACGGCTCATGACAGTGAAAGCAAAGCGTTTTCGCATCGGGGTGGAAGGTGCCACTACCGACGGACGCGAAATCCAGCGTGAATGGCTGGAACAGATGGCAGCCAGCTACAACCCGGCGGTGTATACCGCGCTGATTAACCTTGAGCACATCAAGTCTTATCTGCCGGACAGCACCTTTAACCGCTACGGCAAGGTGACGGCGCTGTTTGCTGAAGAAATCACGGAAGGTCCGCTGGCGGGCAAGATGGCACTGTATGCCGACGTTGAGCCAACGGAGTCCCTGGTGGAACTGGTGAAAAAAGGCCAGAAATTATTCACATCTATGGAAGTCAGCCCGAAGTTCGCTGATACGGGCAAAGCCTACCTGGTTGGCCTGGCCGCCACTGATGATCCAGCCAGTCTGGGTACGGAAATGCTGACATTCAGTGCCAGTGCAGCCCATAACCCGCTGGCAAACCGCAAGCAGAATCCCGCCAATCTTTTTACCGCTGCAGAGGAAACGGTGATCGAACTGGAAGAAGTCCAGGACGAAAAACCATCCCTGTTTGCCCGTGTCACGGCGCTGTTTACCAAAAAAGAGCAGTCCGATGATGCCCGGTTCTCTGATGTGCATAAGGCCGTGGAGCTGGTCGCCACTGAGCAGCAAAACCTGAGTGCGCGCACCGAAAAATCCCTGTCTGAACAGGAAGAACGCCTGTCTGAGCTGGAGACAGCCCTGCAGGCACAGCTGACCGCCTTTAACGAACTGGTGGACAAGCTGAGCCATGAAGACAGCCGCCAGGACTACCGCCAGCGTGCAACAGGCGGTAACGCCCCCGCTGACACTCTGACCAATTGCTGATGGAGCACAAAACCTGATGAAGAAGAATACCCGCTTTGCTTTTAACGCTTACCTGCAGCAGCTGGCGCGTCTGAACGGTGTGGCAGTTGAAGAACTGTCCAGCAAGTTCACCGTGGAGCCGTCTGTACAGCAGACGCTGGAAGACCAGATCCAGCAGTCCGCCGCTTTCCTGACACTGATTAACGTCACGCCAGTGACTGAGCAGTCCGGTCAGCTGCTTGGATTGGGTGTTGGCAGCACCATTGCCGGAACCACTGATACCACCGCGAAAGAGCGTGAGCCTGTCGATCCGACGCTGATGGTCGATGTGGAATATAAATGCGAGCAGACCAACTTTGACACGGTGCTGACCTACGCGAAGCTGGATCTGTGGGCGAAGTTTCAGGATTTCCAGGTGCGCATCCGTGACGCCATCGTGAAACGTCAGGCACTGGACCGCATCATGATCGGCTTTAACGGCGTGAAGCGTGCGAAAACTTCCAACCGTAGCGAAAACCCGCTGCTGCAGGATGTGAATAAAGGCTGGCTGCAGAAAATCCGTGAGGATGCACCGGATCACGTCATGGGCAGCACCACCACGGGCGGCGAAACCACACCGGGTGCGGTGAAAGTCGGGAAAGGTGGCGAATATGCCAACCTGGACGCTGTGGTGATGGATGCGGTCAATGAGCTTATCGACGTGGTCTACCAGGACGATGACGATCTGGTAGTGATTTGCGGTCGTGAACTGCTGTCTGACAAGTATTTCCCGCTGGTCAACAAAGAGCAGGAAAACAGTGAAAAACTGGCAGCCGATATGATTATCAGTCAGAAACGCATGGGCGGTCTGCAGGCCGTGCGTGCGCCGTTCTTCCCGCCGAATGCGCTGCTGATCACCCGTCTGGATAACCTGTCCATCTACTGGCAGGAAGACACCCGCCGCCGTTCAGTTATCGACAACCCGAAACGTGACCGGATTGAAAACTTTGAATCTGTTAACGAAGCCTATGTGGTTGAGGACTACCGCTGCGCTGCACTGGTGGAAAACATCCAGATTGGCGATTTCAGCGCCGCCGCAGCAGAAACCGGAGCGTAACCCATGAGCCTGAGTCCCGCACGGCAGCATCGCCTGCGCGTTCAGGCTGAACAGGCCGCCCGTGAGGGCGGCAGCGTTCGCCACGCGTCGGGCTATGACCTGATGCTGCTGCAACTGGCGGAAGACCGCCGCCGTCTCAAGGGTGTTCAGTCCACGGTCAAAAAAGCGGAAATCAAGGTGGAACTGCTGCCGAAATACGCCGCCTGGGCAGAGGGTGTCCTGGCTGCCGGAGGCGCGCAACAGGATGACGTGCTGATGTACGTGATGCTGTGGCGCATTGATGCCGGAGATTATGCCGGGGCGCTGGAGATCGGGCGTCACGCCCTGCGTCATGGCTGGGTGATGCCGTTGGGTAACCGCAACGTGCAGACCGTGCTGGCAGAGGAAATGGCAGACGCAGCGCAGAGCGCAATGCTTGCCGCCACCGGCTTTGATGCTGATCTGTTGCTGCAGACGCTGGAGCTGACAGACGGTCTGGATATGCCGGACCAGTCACGGGCACGTCTGCATAAAGCGATTGGCGCTGTCCTGAGTGAAAGCAATCCGGCTTCCGCCCTTAATCATCTCAACCATGCGTTACAGCTCGATCCCCGCTGTGGCGTGAAAAAAGACAAACAGCAGCTGGAGCGCAGACTGCGCAATGACAGCCGCTGACAGAACGTGCCCCCGCGCACGGGCGGCACGGGGTGGCGAAAGGCACTGCCACATCAAAACCCCGTCCACCGCCCTTTATTTCAGGAGAAAGCAGCATGAAGTTTGTTGCGCCAGAACAGGCACCGGAACAGGCGGAAATCATCAGAAATACGCCGTTCTGGCCTGATGTGGACCTGTCGGAGTTTCGCAGCGTGATGCGCACTGACGGCACGGTGACGCAGCCGCGTTTAAAGCAGGTTGCGCTGTCGGCAATTTCGGAGGTCAACGCAGAGCTGTATGAGTTTCGCAGACGCCAGCAGATGCTGGGGTATGCCTCGCTGGCAGAGGTTCCGGCGGAACAGCTGGACGGCAAAAGTGAGCGCATTCAGCACTATTTCAACGCGGTTTACTGCTGGGCACGCGCCATGCTCAACGAACGTTACCAGGACTATGACGCCACGGCATCCGGTGTGAAGCGGGGCGAAGAACTGGCAGAAGCCAGCGGTGATTTGTGGCGTGACGCCCGCTGGGCCATCAGCCGGGTACAGGATGCGCCGCACTGCACAGTGGAGCTTATCTGATGAAAGTGCGTGCGCATCAGTATGACACGGTGGACGCGCTTTGCTGGCGTCATTACGGGCGCACGCAGGGTGTCACGGAGCAGGTACTGAAGGCAAATCCGGGGCTTGCCGAATACGGCCCCTTTTTACCTCACGGGCTGCAGGTGGAGCTGCCGGACATTCCGACCACCACCACCGTGCAGACCGTCCAGCTATGGGACTGAATTATGACGCTTGAGCGAATCAGCGCCTTTATCACGTATTGCATCGCCGTTGTGCTGGCCTGGCTGGGCGATTTGTCCATCAAGGATGCCTCAACGCTGGGCGGCCTGATGATTGGTGTGCTGATGCTGGCTATCAACTGGTACTACAAACACAAAGCCTACCAGCTTCTGCGCGACGGGCAGATCTCGCGGGAGGACTATGAATCCATCAATCGTTAAACGCTGCCTTGTCGGGGCCGTGCTGGCTATTGCTGCCACGCTGCCGGGTTTTCAGCAGCTTCACACCTCCGTGGAAGGGCTGAAACTGATTGCCGATTACGAAGGTTGTCGTCTGCAGCCGTATCAGTGCAGCGCGGGTGTCTGGACCGACGGCATTGGTAATACGTCGGGCGTCATTCCCGGCAAAACCATTACGGAGCGACAGGCAGCAGAAGGGCTGATCTCCAACGTGCTGCGTGTGGAGCGGGCGCTGGAAAGGTGTGTGAAGCAACAGCCACCGCAGAAGGTGTATGACGCTACGGTGTCGTTTGCCTTCAACGTGGGGACGGGCAATGCCTGTAGTTCCACGCTGGTGAAATTGCTCAATCAGCGGCGCTGGGCGGATGCGTGCCGACAGTTGCCGCGCTGGGTGTATGTAAAAGGTGTGTTTAATCAGGGGCTGGATAACCGCCGTGCGCGGGAGATGGCCTGGTGCTTACAGGGAGCAAACTGAAATGAAAAAGAAAGTAATCAGCGGGCTGTTTCTGATGTTATGGATGGCGCTGTTGATCGCAGCAATGGTGTATCCGCAGGGGATTTTTCCGGTACTGGCAGCGTCCGGTGTCTGGGTAGCCTGTCTGCTGACATGGGCGGTAATTCCGGTATCACTGGCTGCGTTAATTAAGAACGGCCCGCTCTGGCAGGAGTTGAGGGCATCTTTGCTGAAGACCATTACCCGAAAAGAAAACGTATTTATCAGCTGGGTGATGCGATTGCTGATTGTCGTAAGTCTCGCCTGGACGGGGTGGGCCATTACCCTGGTCTTTTATCTGCTGACCGTTATTGCCTTCCGGATCACCCGTAACCAGATGGCGCAACAGGTAGCAGCATGAACCGGTTGCTGCTGGTTATGCTGGCGTTATTACTGGCGGCGCTGGGCTGGCAGACGTGGCGGCTGGCTGATGCCAGCCAGACCATCAGCACGCAGGCAGACGAGCTGCAGAGCAAAAGCCAGGCACTGGCAAAGAGCAACAGCCAGCTTATCAGCCTGTCCATTCTGACTGAAACCAATAACCGGGAGCAGGCGCGGCTCTATGCCGAAGCTGAACAGACCAGCGCATTGCTGAGACAACGACAACGCCGGATCGAGGAACTGAAAAGTGAGAACGAGGATTTACGCCGCTGGGCTGATACTCCTTTGCCTGCTGACATTATCCGGCTGCGGGAACGTCCGGCACTCACCGGAGGTGCAGCTTACCGTCAGTGGTTGTCCGCGAGTGACGCCGTGTCGGCTGGATCAGGCAGCGCCGCGCACTAACGGTGATCTGAACGCATTGCTGGATGAAACGGAGGCTGCCTGGGCGGTCTGTGCAGACAAAGTGGACATGATTATTGCGTGTCAGGAGCGAAACAGTGAACAAACCACAATCCCTGCGCCACGCCCTCAATAAAGCGGTGCCTTATGTCTGTAATAACCCGGACAAACTGCATCTGTTTGTGGATAACGGTTCGCTGGTTGCCACGGGGGCCAGCTCCATGTCATGGGAGTACCGTTATACCCTGAACGTGGTGATCGAGGATTTCAGCGGCGACCAGAATCTGCTGATGGCTCCGGTTTTGCTGTGGCTGCGGGATAACCAGCCCGATGCCATCAATAACCCGACGTTACGGGAAAAGTTATTCACCTTTGAGGTGGATATTCTGCGCAATGATGTCTGTGATATCAGCCTGAACCTGCAACTGACGGAGCGTGTGCTGGTCAGCACTGACGGAAGTGTGTCGAGCGTTGAAGCGATAACGGAACCCGATGAACCTGAAGAAATGTGGACGGTGAAACGTGGCTGAACTGCAGAAAGTGGACGACTGGCTGAGTGCCTTGCTGGCGAATCTGGAGCCAGCCGCAAGAATTCGCATGATGCGTCAGCTGGCGCAGGAACTGCGCCGGACACAGCAGCAGAATATCAGGATGCAGCGCAACCCTGACGGCAGCAGCTATGAACCGCGACGGGTAACAGCACGCAGTAAAAAGGGGCGCATCAAACGTCAGATGTTTGCAAAGCTGCGCACCACAAAATACCTGAAAACTGCCGCCAGCGCCGACTCTGCCAGCGTACAGTTTGAAGGCAAGGTGCAGCGTATTGCCCGTGTTCACCATTACGGTCTGCTCGATCGTGTAAGCCGCCGGGGGCCAGAGGTACGTTATGCGGAGCGGCTGTTACTAGGTTTTACTTCATCTGACAAAGATGAAATTGCATCTGTCGTTTATAAATGGCTAAGGCCTTAATTCCTTCGTTATATTTACTCTTTGTAAATTCGAGCTGGCTCGTTGTACTCTATTTCTCTCAGTCGACCATTTTTAATGGTGAAATTACCTTTTTCTGATTTAAATTCCCCACCACATTTACAAGGCTTGTTATCAGTAATAGTGTAGTTTTTTAGTATTAGTTCATCATCGTTGTCAAAGGTGGGGATTATTTTTTTAGTTTCAGCGCATTGCGTGCACTTAACTTGCAATTCCGGGAGTGTGGTACAAGCTGTAAGGCTCAGTTCGACATTCTCTGGAACAATGTAATATCCTAGCAATGGTGTCCCACGACTTTCTGAAACACCTTTATATGTATTGGTTATGCCTCCAATAAATGCAAGGATTTCATCATACGCTTGAGTATTACGCATTGTTACCCAGCAATCTCGATCTTCATAACTATACTCACGACCTGCAACGCAAATTGCTGTAACGTAACGAAAGTCTTCTTTGTATATTTTTTTATACCTTTCGGCTTCAGTAATTCCATTTGGTGATAAGTCGCTACTTAGAGCGAATATTACCGAGCGAAGTTTCTCTATTTTGTGTTGGATTAGTTTGCCTGATTCATCTTTTATTCCAGGTAAGTAACCGAATTTCTCATTAAGTTCTTTTGCACTTGAGTGTGCAGAGCTGAGTTCCGATGAGCTTAATGTGGTTTTTACCTCAATGGTATATAGAACTGATTCTATTGGGAATAACCCTGTGGCACCATCGATTAATATCGGAGGGAGTATTGATTTATTGTAAATAATAATATCTATTTGAGGTGATAACTTTCCTGAATACTGTTCAATGATTTGCCCTGTGCCAATGCCAACATCTGCGGGCAAAAGAGGTCGAAATAGTTGACTTAATAATATTTCTAGAACAGCTCCCTTAACACCCTGGTGGGAAAATCCTGCAGCACTTTTGGCTTGAGCAATCGCCGATTCGACCTTCCCTCTAAGTAAAGCCTGATACTGGTTCTTATTTTTCATGTTTGTTTCTCAACCAAGTAGTTAACAATTTTTATATAGTAATTCTTAATTGTGTCATGGACCAGACTAAGCTCACCTTGTTCTTAGATACATCATTCATGGCAATCTATAGCTATGAACGCACAACTCACAGAAATCATGCGCCTTATCACCAACCTAATCCGCACCGGAACTGTAACGGCAGTGGACCGGGACAACTGGCTGTGCCGGGTGAAAACGGGTGAGCTTGAAACCAACTGGATTAACTGGCTGACGCTGCGCGCGGGCAACTCGCGCACCTGGTGGAAACCGTCTGTGGGGGAGCAGGTTGTGCTGTTCAGCCTGGGCGGCAATCTGGAAACCGCCTTTGCCCTGCCTGCCGTCTATTCAAACCAGTTTCCGCCGCCGTCCAGGTCTGAGGACGGCAACGTGACGGAATACCCGGACGGCGGCTGGTTTGAGTACGACCCCGAAATCGGGCGCTGGTACGTTCGGGGTATTAAATCCATGGTGATCGAGGCGGTGGATAACGTCACCTTCAAAACCGGGGAGTTTATCGTGGAAGCCGACACCACCCGTATTAACAGTGAGGTGGTGATCAACGGTGGTGTGACTCAGGGCGGCGGCCCGATGAGTTCCAACGAGATCGTGGTGGATGACCACGCGCACAATAAAGTGAAGTCTGGCGGCGACACATCGGGAGGCCCGGTATGACGATGTATTACGGCATGAACAGCGCAACGGGCAAGACCATTACTGATATTGACCATCTGCGCCAGTCAGTGCGGGACATTCTGCTGACGCCGCAGGGTAGCCGCATTGCCCGCCGGGAATATGGTTCCCTGCTGTCGGCACTGATAGATCAGCCACAAAATTCGGCGTTACGCCTGCAGGTCATGTCGGCAGTGTATGTGGCGCTGAGTCGCTGGGAGCCACGGCTGACGCTGGATTCCATCACCATCAACAGCGATTTTGACGGTTCAATGGTGGTGGAGCTGACCGGGCGGCGTAATAACGGTGTGCCTGTTTCCCTTTCCGTATCAACAGGAGCAGAGAATGGCAGTGATTGACCTTTCGCAGTTGCCTGCGCCGCAGATTGTGGATGTGTCGGACTTTGAGACGCTGCTTGCCGAACGCAAGGCAGAATTTGTGGCGCTTCATCCGAAAGATGAGCAGGAAGCAGTGATCCGCACGCTGGAACTGGAATCTGAACCCGTCACCAAATTGTTGCAGGAGAACGCTTATCGTGAGCTGCTTCTGCGCCAGCGCATTAACGAAGCCGCGCAGGCGGTGATGGTGGCTTATGCGATGGGCGGCGATCTGGACCAGCTCGCTGCCAACTACAACGTGAAACGCCTGACGGTGACGCCTGCTGATGATGACGCTGTACCGCCCGTTGCGGCTGTGATGGAAAGCGATGAAGCGTTACGCCTGCGTGTGCCTGCAGCCTTTGAAGGACTTTCAGTTGCGGGGCCAACTGCCGCTTATGAATTTCATGCACGAAGCGCCGACGGTCGGGTGGCGGATGCCAGTGCAACCAGTCCGGCACCTGCAGAGGTGGTGCTGACTGTCCTTAGCCGCGAAGGCGACGGAACAGCAGAAAAAGACCTGCTGGACGTGGTGGAAAAAGCCCTGAACAGTGAGAACGTCCGCCCGGTGGCTGACCGTCTGACGGTTCGCAGCGCAGAAATCATCCCGTACCGGGTGGATGCCACCATTTTTCTCTATCCGGGACCGGAAGCAGAGCCGGTAATGGCAGCGGCAAAAGCCAGTCTGCAGAGGTACATTGCCAGTCAGACGCGGCTCGGTCGGGATATTCGCCGTAGTGCCATTTTTGCCGCGCTGCATGTTGAGGGTGTGCAGCGTGTGGAACTGGCTTCTCCGCTGGCGGATGTGGTTCTGAACAAAACGCAGGCGGCATCATGTACGCAGTGGAGCGTAACCAACGGAGGAACGGATGAATAGTCTGCTGCCACCGGGTTCAACACCACTGGAGCGCCGACTGGCACAAACCTGCAGCGGGATTTCTGATTTGCAGGTGCCGCTACGTGACTTGTGGGATCCGGCTACCTGTCCGGTCAGTTTCCTGCCTTATCTCGCCTGGGCGTTCTCTGTGGATCGCTGGGACGAGAGCTGGACAGAAAGCGTCAAACGCCAGGTGGTGAAGGATGCTTTTTATATTCATCAGCACAAAGGAACCACCAGTGCCGTGCGGCGGGTGGTGGAGCCGTTCGGCTTTCTGATCCGCATTATTGAGTGGTGGCAGACCGGAGAAACACCAGGCACGTTTCGCCTGGATATCGGCGTGCAGGATCAGGGCATCACTGAAGATACCTATCTGGAACTTGAGCGACTGATAAGCGATGCCAAACCATGTAGCCGTCACATGATCGGCATGTCCATCAATCTGCAGACCAGCGGTCCGCATTGGGTGGGGGCCGCCAGCTATCTTGGCGAAGAAATCACGATCTATCCGTATATCAACGAAACAATTATTTCTGGCGGCACCGCGCATGAAGGCGGGGCGATCCATGTTATTGACACAATGAGAGTGAATCCATGAGCACAAAATTTTATACCCTGCTGACGGATATTGGCGCGGCGAAACTTGCCAGCGCCGCCGCGCTCGGTGTGCCTTTAAAAATTACCCATATGGCGGTCGGCGATGGCGGCGGGACATTGCCAACGCCGGACGCAAAGCAGACTGCACTGGTAAATGAGAAACGCCGGGCTGCGCTGAATATGCTCTATATCGACCCGCAGAACAGCAGCCAGATTATTGCTGAACAGGTGATCCCTGAAAACGAGGGCGGTTGGTGGATACGTGAAGTGGGCCTGTTTGATGAATCCGGGGCATTGATTGCCGTGGGCAACTGCCCGGAAAGCTATAAGCCGCAACTGGCTGAAGGCAGCGGGCGTACCCAGACCGTGCGTATGGTGCTGATTACCAGTAGTACGGACAATATCACCCTGACAATCGACCCTGCTGTAGTACTGGCGACTCGCAAGTATGTGGATGATAAGGTACTGGAGCTGAAGGTGTACGCGGATGATCAGATGGCAAAACATCTTGCCGCACTGGACCCGCATTCACAGTATGCACCCAAAGAAAGTCCGACGTTTACCGGAACACCCAAAGCGCCAACGCCAGCGGCGGGGAATAATACCACGCAGGTTGCGACCACTGCGTTTGTTCAGGCGGCACTGACGGCTCTTATTAATGGTGCGCCAGCCACGCTGGACACGCTGAAAGAAATAGCCGCAGCCATTAACAATGATCCGAAATTCAGCACCACCATTAACAATGCGTTAGCACTGAAAGCGCCGCTGTCGAGTCCGGCATTCACCGGAACGCCAACAGCACCGACTGCGGCACAGTCGGTCAACAATACACAGATTGCCACCACGGCTTTTGTGAAATCGGCGATTGCAGCAATAGTGGGTTCTGCACCTGCGGCACTGGATACGCTGAACGAACTGGCGGCGGCGCTGGGGAATGACCCGAACTTTGCCACGACAATGCTTAATGCACTGGCGGGAAAACAACCGCTGGATAATACGCTGACTAATTTGAGTGGAAAGGATGTAGCTGGTCTTCTCACATACCTTGGGCTTGGCGACGGAACAGGCCGACTGGTGAAATGTCAGGTGTTCAAAGCCTCCGGGACATATACGCCAACTGCAGGTATAAAGTTTGCGATTGTTGAAGTGGTTGGCGGTGGTGGCGCTGGCGGCGGATGCCAGGTCGGTACAGGGGGCAATGCTGCCTGCGGCGGAGGGGGAATGTCGGGAGAATACGTTAAAGCCCGCATAGACCATCCGGTAGTAACAACGGTTACCGTTGGGTACGGAGGAACGGGAGCCAGTGCAATGCCGGGGGCGACAGGGGGAAGTTCAGCATTTGGTGACGTTGTTACCGCAAAAGGGGGGGGGGTGGAGCTGTAATGACAGAGGGTAATAATGTAGCCGTTGTAGGGCCTGCTGGTGCATACACACCTGGATTCACGGGGGCGAATATTTTTGGCAGTGGCAGTGGCTATACCATGCCAGGTGTTCGCTATTCAGGATTGCTGGCAATGGGAGGACCTGGTGGCAGTTCTGTTCTGGGTGAGGGCGCGGGTTCACAGGCCATTGCCGGAGAAGGAATTAATGCTAATGGACCAGGTGGCGGTGGTGGCGGTGCCTGTGTTTACGGCGGCGCGACACAGCAACGTGCTGGAGGTGCAGGGATGGCAGGCATTGTAATTGTATGGGAGTACGCATAATGAATTATGCAATGGTGAGAGATGGTGTTGTTGTCAACATTGCGGTATGGGATGGGGAGAGTGAATGGGCTACGGATGGTTTTCAAGTGTTCCCACTTGCTGATGGAGTGCGCATTGGCTGGCTTTTCGCTGATGGTGAATTTATTGCTCCGCCAGCCCCCGTAAAAACATATGAAGAGCTGGTTAACAATGCTGAACAGGAAAGACAATCACGGCTTGCAGATGCTAATGCCGTAACAGCAGACTGGCGGACTGATTTATTTCTGGGAACCATTAGTGATGAAAATAAAGCAAAGTTGATTATGTGGATGCAGTATGTCAAAGACGTGAAAGCTGTCGATACATCTACTGCTCCGGACATTGAATGGCCTGATAAACCTGCATTGTAAAAAACTGGCAGGTAGATTTTCATGCCTGCCAGTTTTTAACCAGCTCATTTTGGAAACACGATAAAACAGGCTACTGGCACGTTGCAAATCAACATGATAGAGATACTCTCGCCCTGGTTGAGTTCAGGAGAACTGTAATCCTGGGACAGTTTTTGATGATGGTAATGACCATTTATATTGTGAAAGATATATTTGTGAGCGTACAATATAAAAATATTGCTGTGAAAATTTCTGAAAAATCCTAAGGTTAATTACATGTTAATTTATAATAGCCCTATGTTAATAGTAGCTGCTATATTTGCAGCTATCGCCATATTGTATTTTCTTGATAAAATAAGCCCGCTACCAATTGAAGGTAAAGGTAGGAACGTTAATATTGATGGATTAAGAGGGTATTTGGCCTTCTTAGTGTTTCTGCATCACTCTTATATATGGCATCACTTTATAAAAACAAATGAATGGTCTTTACCTTCAAGTCATGTATTTGCGAATGCAGGGCAATTACCCGTTATGATTTTCTTTATGATAACGGGGTATTTGTTTTTTTCTAAAATAATTGATTCAAAAAAAATAAATTGGTTCTCGTTGTACAAATCAAGAATTTTTAGAATATATCCTCTGTATATGTTCTCGCTTTTAATTGCATTATTTATCATAGGATATAAAACAGGCTGGAAACTCAATGTAAGTGCAGGTGAACTAATTGAATCCATTCTTTCATGGATGATATATGCAACTTATGGTAATTCACATATAAATGGATTTAGTGATACTGGTTATATATATGCTGGTATTTATTGGACGCTTGTGTATGAGTGGTTATTCTATTTTTCTCTACCGCTCATTGCATTTGCTTTGAGAAGAACCAAAAATATCTTTGTGCTAGTTATCCCTGCATTTAGCTTATATGCGTTTAATTACCTCAACTTAAATTACATCTTTTTGCTGCCATTCGCCTGTGGCTTTTTAGCTTCAGCAGTACGAGGTAATAAATTAATCTTAAAAGTTGCATCTTTGAAATTGACATCGTTTTTGTGTGTTTCAGGTTTCGTTTTTTCGTTGTTTTACTTCCCTCACTCGTTTGATTACCTGCCAATTTTATTGATCGGCGCTATATTTATTTTGATCGTAAATGGATGTGATCTATTTGGTGTGTTAAAGTTGAAAATCTCCAGAGTCTTTGGTGAGATATCATATAGTATCTATCTAATGCACGGGATTGTTCTATATTTTACTTTAGATGTTTTACTCGGGAAGGCGTATGTGCGAAATTTGAGTGATAATTCATACGCATATTTAATTCTGATGTTGTCGCCAATTGTTGTGACTATCGCTTATATGACTTTTAAAGGTATAGAATATCCATTTATTAATCGCAATGGAGTGATTAATAAATTTTTTGATGTGCAAAAAAGAATGGCAGTGAGAATACAGAAATAACAAGTGAATGGCATGCTCCCAGTTCTGGTCTGGGAGCTTAACCATGCTTATTCGTTATGTACTTGTATCAACATATGATCAGACACAGCTCTATAAGCGCCAGTGTGGAGTGAGCTTCTGAAGCCTTCCCCTCATTTTGTATGAATAACGGTACAACTGCGCTTAGCTGTTTGTCAGGCACAATCACTTCAACATAGGGCGAAGCCTAATCCAATCAGGAGGTTCGCCACTATGGCTCAGGATTACCACCACGGAGTGCGCGTTGTTGAAGTCAACGAAGGCACCCGATCCATTACCACGGTGAGCACCGCCATCGTGGGTATGGTCTGCACGGGCGATGATGCCGATGCAAAAATGTTTCCTCTTAATAAACCCGTGCTGATAACTGATGTACTGACCGCCAGCGGTAAAGCGGGTGAGTCCGGCACGCTGGCCCGTTCGCTGGATGCCATCGCTGATCAGGCAAAACCCGTGACCGTTGTTGTGCGTGTGCCGCAGGGTGAAACGGAAGAAGAAACCACAACCAATATCATCGGCGCAGTGACCGCCGAGGGTAAAAAAACAGGCATGAAAGCCCTGTTATCTGCCCAGTCACAGCTCGGCGTTAAACCGCGCATTCTCGGCGTGCCAGGTCACGATAACAAAGCCGTTGCGACTGAGCTGCTGAGTGTGGCGCAAAGCCTGCGCGGGTTTGCTTACCTGTCGGCGTATGGCTGCAAAACAGTGGAAGAAGTGCTTACCTACCGCGAAAACTTCAGCCAGCGTGAAGGGATGCTGATCTGGCCGGATTTTATCAGCTGGGACACGGTGCTGAATGCCGAAGCAACGGCATACGCCACCGCACGTGCGCTTGGCCTGCGCGCCAAAATTGACGAGCAGACCGGATGGCACAAAAGCCTGTCCAACGTGGGCGTGAACGGTGTCACCGGAATTTCTGCTGATGTGTTCTGGGATCTGCAGGACCCGGCAACAGATGCAGGTCTGCTGAACCAGAACGACGTCACCACGCTTATCCGCAAAGACGGTTTCCGCTTCTGGGGTTCCCGCAGCCTGAGTGATGACCCGCTCTTTGCCTTCGAAAACTACACCCGCACGGCGCAGGTACTGATGGACACGATGGCAGAAGCGCATATGTGGGCGGTGGACAAACCGCTGAACCCGTCGCTGGCCCGCGACATTATCGAAGGTATCCGCGCCAAAATGCGCAGCCTGGTCAGTCAGGGCTATCTCATTGGTGGTGATTGCTGGCTGGACGAGTCGGTGAACGATAAAGACACTCTGAAAGCCGGGAAGCTCACCATCGACTACGACTACACGCCAGTGCCGCCACTTGAAAACCTGATGCTGCGTCAGCGCATCACCGATCAGTACCTGGTGAATTTCGCCAGCCAGGTCAGCGCGTAAGGGGACAACATGGCTTTACCACGCAAATTAAAACACCTGAACCTGTTTAACGACGGGAACAACTGGCAGGGGATCGTTGAGTCGCTGACGCTGCCGAAATTCACCCGCAAATATGAGAAGTATCGCGGCGGCGGTATGCCGGGGGCGGTGGATGTGGATCTGGGACTGGATGACAGTGCACTGGATACAGAATTTTCCATTGGTGGTACTGAACTGCTGCTGTTTAAGCAGATGGGCAAAGCCACGGTGGATGGCATCCAGCTGCGCTTTACCGGCTCTATTCAGCGTGATGATACCGGGGAAGTGCAGGCCGTGGAGCTTGTGGTGCGTGGGCGTCACAAAGAAGTGGATTCCGGCGAGTGGAAGACGGGCGAAAGCAACACCACCAAAGTGACCAGTACCAACAGCTACGCGAAGCTGACCATCAATGGTGAGGTGCTCTATGAAGTGGACCTTATCAACATGGTGGAAATTGTGGACGGTGTGGACCTGATGGAAGCGCACCGCAACGCCCTCGGCCTCTGATCTATCTGAACGGCGCGGGATACCGCGCCAGAACCCAATTTACAGGACAGCAAAATGAGCGATAAGCAGACTGAAAAGACCATTCAACTGGACACCCCCATCATGCGCGGTAAAACAGAAATTACCGAAATTGTGCTGCGTAAACCGCAGTCCGGTGCGCTGCGCGGTACACGCCTGCAGGCCATTATGGATATGGATGTGAACGCGATGATGACCGTGATCCCCCGCATTTCCAGTCCGGCACTGACTGCACAGGAAATTGCAGAGATGGACCCGGCAGATCTCACTGCCATGTCGGTTGAGGTTGTCACTTTTTTGTTGAAGAAGTCGGTGCTTGCCGGTTTACCGACAGCCTGACGGTTGACGATCTGGTGGCAGATATCGCCACCATCTTTCACTGGCCGCCATCCGTTACTGACGTTATGCCGCTGACCGAAGTGCTGGAATGGCGGTATAAAGCGATTCAGAGAAGCGGGGCCAACGATGAGTGATAACAACCTGCGGCTGCAGGTCATTCTTAATGCGGTTGACAAACTCACCCGCCCATTCCGTGCTGCACAGGCCAGTTCGAAAGAGCTGGCTGGCGCAATCAGAAACTCCCGTGACGCATTAAAGCAACTCAATCAGGCGGGTAACAGCCTGGAAAAATTTCGCAAGCTGCAGGCCGATAACAAGAAGTTAGGCGACAGGCTGAACTATGCCAGACAGAAGGCTAATTTGCTTAGCTCTGAGCTGGAGGCGATGGAACAACCATCACAACGGCACCTTGTGGCTTTAGGTCGGCAAACGCTGGCAGTCCAACGCCTGGAAGAACAACAAAAATATTTGCAGAAGCAAACGGCGCTTGTGCGTGCAGAACTGTACCGGGCGGGAATTTCTGCGAAAGATGATGCGGGAGCAACTGCCCGTTTAGCCCGTGAAACATCACGTTATAACCAGGAATTGTCGAAACAGGAGGCGCGGCTGAAGCGACTGGGGGAAGCTCAGCGCAGGATGAATGCGGCGCGTGCCAGTTATGCCCGTTCGCTGGAGGTGCGCGATCGTATTGCAGGAGCCGGAGCCACCACCACGGCGGCAGGGCTGGCAATGGGCGCACCAGTGATGGCGGCAGTAAAAAGCTATACCAGCATGGAAGATGCCATGAAAGGTGTGGCAAAGCAGGTCAATGGTCTGCGTGACGATAATGGCAACCGCACTGCGCGTTTTTACGAAATGCAGGATGCCATCAAGGCTGCCAGCGAACAGTTGCCGATGGAAAACGGTGCGGTGGATTTCGCTGCACTGGTTGAAGGTGGGGCGCGCATGAACGTCGCAAACCCTGACGACAGCTGGGAAGACCAGAAACGTGACCTGCTGGCCTTCGCCAGTACGGCGGCAAAGGCGGCAACAGCCTTTGAGCTGCCAGCGGATGAACTGTCAGAAAGTCTGGGGAAAATCGCCCAGCTCTACAAAATCCCTACCCGCAATATTGAACAGCTCGGCGATGCGCTGAACTATCTGGATGATAACGCCATGTCGAAAGGGGCGGACATCATCGATGTTATGCAACGTCTGGGCGGTGTGGCTGACCGTCTGGATTATCGTAAAGCGGCGGCGCTGGGTTCCACCTTCCTGACACTGGGCGCTGCGCCGGAGGTTGCAGCCAGTGCAGCAAACGCGATGGTGCGTGAATTGTCCATTGCCACCATGCAAAGTAAGAGTTTCTTCGAAGGAATGAATCTGCTGAAACTTAATCCTGAAGTGATTGAAAAGCAGATGACGAAGGATGCGATGGGAACTATCCAGCGTGTGCTGGAGAAGGTGAATGCACTGCCGCAGGATAAGCGACTGTCTGCCATGACCATGTTGTTTGGTAAAGAGTTTGGCGATGACGCGGCGAAACTGGCAAACAACCTGCCGGAACTGCAGCGCCAGCTAAAACTGACAGCGGGCAATGATGCGCTCGGTTCCATGCAGAAAGAATCCGACATCAACAAGGATTCACTTTCTGCTCAGTGGTTGCTGGTCAAAACCGGAGCGCAGAACACCTTCAGCAGCCTGGGCGAAACGCTGCGCCAGCCGCTGATGGATATTCTGTACACGGTAAA
The DNA here is from genome assembly GCF_005781135.1 of Escherichia sp. E3659. NCBI lineage: Bacteria > Pseudomonadati > Pseudomonadota > Gammaproteobacteria > Enterobacterales > Enterobacteriaceae > Escherichia > Escherichia sp. E3659. The sequence goes on from NZ_VATQ01000003.1 coordinate 213,211, forward strand.
AAGCGTCACGGGGGCGCTGCGTCGCTGGGTGGAAGCTAACCCGGAACTGACGGGCACACTGATGAAAGTAGCAGCGGTTGTGGCTGCTGTTACCGTGGGCCTCGGCACCCTGGCTGTAGTGTTGGCTGCAGTGCTGGGGCCGCTGGCAGTGATCCGTCTGGGATTCTCTGTGCTGGGTATCAAAACGTTACCTTCCGTTACGGCAGCAGTAACTCGAACCAGCAACGCGTTGTCCTGGCTGGCTGGCGCACCACTGGCACTGCTGCGACGCGGGCTTGCTTCATCGGGCAATGCTGCGGGTTTACTTACTGCGCCGTTGTCGTCTTTGCGCCGCACGGCATCACTGACGGGAAATGTCCTGAAAACTGTAGCAGGTGCGCCGGTTGCACTTTTGCGGTCTGGATTATCCGGTTTACGTGCTGTTGCTGTGATGTTTATGAATCCTCTGGCGGTACTGCGCGGTGGACTGACCGCCGCAGGCACGGTGTTGCGAGTACTGGCATCTGGTCCACTGGCGATGCTGCGCGTTGCCCTGTATGCCATATCTGGTCTGTTAGGTGCTCTGCTCAGTCCGATAGGTCTTGTGGTTACTGCACTGGCAGGCGTGGCGCTGGTTGTCTGGAAATACTGGCAACCCATCACCGCATTTCTCGATGGCGTGGTGGAGGGATTCAAAGCGGCGGCAGGTCCCATCAGTGCTGCATTTGAACCACTTAAGCCTGTGTTTCAGTGGATTGGCGACAAAGTACAGGCGCTGTGGGGCTGGTTTACTGATCTGCTGACGCCCGTTAAGTCGACCTCTGCCGAACTGCAGAGCGCAGCGGCAATGGGGCGACGATTCGGGGAGGCACTGGCGGAAGGGCTGAATATGGTTATGCATCCGCTGGACTCCCTGAAATCTGGCGTTTCCTGGTTGCTGGATAAACTCGGCATTGTCAGTAAAGAGGCTGCAAAGGCGAAACTGCCGGAAAGCGTGACGCGTCAGCAACCTGCGACGGTGAATGCAGACGGTAAAGTGATGATGCCATCGGGTGGTTTTCCGTCATGGGGATATGGCTTTGCGGGGATGTATGACAGCGGCGGCTATATCCCGCGCGGGCAGTTTGGCATCGTCGGTGAAAACGGGCCGGAAATTGTTAACGGCCCGGCAAACGTGACCAGCCGGAGAAATACAGCTGCACTGGCTGCCGTTGTTGCCGGAATGATGGGCGTTGCTGCCGCGCCTGCAGAGCTTCCACCGTTGCATCCTTTGGCACTTCCCGCGAAAGGCGGCGAAGCGATGGTGAGTCGTGCAGCCACTGTGCCGCCCGTTCAACGGATTGAGGCACCGACGCAGATCATCATTCAGACGCAGCCAGGACAAAGTGCGCAGGATATTGCGCGGGAGGTGGCCCGCCAGCTTGATGAACGTGAACGCAGGCTGAAGGCAAAAGCCAGGAGTAACTACAGCGATCAGGGGGGATACGACGCATGATGATGGTGCTGGGATTGTACGTGTTTATGCTGCGCACCGTGCCGTATCAGGAACTGCAGTATCAACGCAGCTGGCGACATGCGGCTAACAGCCGGGTAAATCGTCGTCCGTCCACGCAGTTTCTGGGACCGGACAACGACATGCTGACGCTTTCCGGTGTTCTTATGCCGGAGATAACAGGCGGCAGGCTGTCGTTGCTGGCACTTGAGCAGATGGCAGAACAGGGGAAAGCATGGCCCCTGATTGAAGGCAGCGGCACGATTTACGGCATGTATGTGATTGAGGGACTGAATCAGACTAAAACGGAGTTTTTCCGCGACGGTATGCCGCGCCGGATTGAGTTCACCCTGTCGCTCAAACGAGTGGATGAATCCCTGTCCGATATGTTCGGTGATCTCAGTGCGCAACTGAATAATCTGCAGGAAACGGCAACATCTGCTTTAAGCGATATCAGTAAAACGGTGGGAGGGCTGCTGTCGTGAATTTCAGCTCTGAACTGCTTAACAAGGGTAACAAAACTCCCGCATTCAGCATCAGTATTGAGGGCAGGGATATCACTACTGTCCTGGATAATCGCCTGATGAGTCTGACGCTGACGGACAATAGGGGCTTTGAAGCGGACCAGCTTGATCTGGAGCTGGACGACGCCGACGGAAAAATCGTGCTGCCGCGCCGTGGTGCGGTCATTACACTGGCGCTGGGCTGGAAGGGGCAGCCGCTTTTCCCGAAAGGGGCATTCACGGTGGACGAGATTGAACACACTGGCGCCCCGGACCGCCTGACTATCCGGGCGCGAAGTGCTGATTTTCGGGAAACGCTGAATACCCGCCGTGAAAAATCGTGGCACAAGACCACGGTCGGGGAAGTGGTGAAGGAAATAGCTGCGCGTCACAAACTGAAGATGGCACTGGGTAAAGACCTGTCGGATAAACCCGTGGATCATATAGACCAGACTAATGAGAGTGACGGCAGTTTTCTGATGCGGCTGGCGCGACAGTACGGTGCCATCGCGTCGGTGAAAAATGGCAATCTGTTATTCATCCGGCAGGGGCAGGGCAAAAGCGCCACTGGTAAACCACTGCCGGTGATCACTATCACACGCAAGGACGGCGACAGTCACCGCTTTACCCTGGCAGATCGCGGAGCTTACACGGGCGTCATTGCCAGCTGGTTGCATACCCGCGAACCCGCGAAGAAAGAAAGCACCACGGTGAAGCGTAAGCGCAGGACTAAGAAGCAGAAGAAAGAGCCGGAAGAAGCGAAGCAGGGCGATTACCTGGTGGGTACGGATGAAAACGTGCTGGTACTTAATCGCACTTATGCCAACCGGAGCAACGCCGAACGGGCAGCGAAAATGCAGTGGGAACGCCTGCAACGCGGCGTTGCATTATTCTCGCTACAACTGGCGGAAGGGCGGGCAGATCTCTACACAGAAATGCCTGTGAAGGTCAGTGGCTTTAAACAGCCGATAGATGATGCGGAATGGACCATTACGACTCTGACGCATACCGTCAGCCCGGATAACGGTTTTACGACCAGTCTGGAGCTTGAAGTGAGGATTGATGATTTCGAAATGGAATGATTCTTCGCAATGGAGAACTTTTAAGTTTGCAAAATGGAATGATGCGGTATCATTATTGTGAATTTAGCAAAAATGGGGAGAACTCGAAAAATGATGATTTGCCCACTGTGCGGAAGTGCCGCCCATACTCGCAGCAGTTTTCAGGTATCTTCATTGACCAAAGAGCGTTACAACCAGTGCCAGAACATTAACTGCAGCCATACTTTTGTTACCCATGAAACTTTTGTTCGTTCGATTGCAACGCCAAAAGAGTCAAATCCGGTTCAGCCGCATCCAATGAAATCAGGACAGGTGGCGCTCTCTCTTTGACGCTGCCGCCATTTTGTCGCCATCGTTAAAAAACAGTGCTTCTAACGTCATGATTTTAAACGGCATAAATTTCAGGCAACAAAAAACCCATCAACCTTGAACCGAAATGGCGGGGTTGATGGGCTCCACAAAATGGGGACATCAAAGAAAAGCAGTGGCACTAATTAAGACTGATGCCCCAAAGAAAAGTTCGCCGATTGTACAAAAAAATTTCATTTTCAGGGCAACTTCAGTTTTATCCGAGTCCTGGCCATACCATGACAATGATTGTCCCGGCCAGCGTTAGCAGTACGTTAGCTATTGCATAAGTACCCGCATAACCTAAAGCTGGGATGTTACTGCGTGCGGTGTCGCTGATGATCTCCATTGCCGGAGCACAAGTACGCGCGCCCATCATCGCGCCGAACAGGAGTGCGCGGTTCATACGCAGTACATAAGCGCCGAACAGGAAGCAGATAACCACCGGCACCAGACTGACAATCAATCCGGCAATTAACATCTGACCACCGATCGCGCCCAGGCCGTTATTAATGCCGCTACCGGCGCTTAAACCAACGCCTGCCATAAACACCATCAAGCCGAACTCTTTCACCATGCTTAACGCCCCCTGCGGAATGTAACCGAAGGTCGGGTGGTTAGCGCGCATAAAGCCCAACATAATGCCGGCGAATAACAAGCCAGCAGCGTTACCCATGCCGAAGCTAAATGTACTGAACTGGAAGGTGATCATCCCGATCATCAGGCCAATAACAAAGAACGCGCAGAATGCCAGCAGGTCTGTGACCTGGCTGTGAATCGAGATAAAGCCGATGCGGTCAGCAATGGTTTTCACGCGACGGGCATCGCCGCTCACCTGTAAAACATCACCTTTATTAAGCACAACGTTGTCATCAATTGGCATCTCAATCTGGCTGCGGATGACGCGGTTAAGGAAGCAACCGTGATCGGTCAACTTCAGTTGTGCCAGACGTTTACCTACCGCGTTATGGTTTTTGACGACGACCTCTTCAGTGACGATACGCATGTCGAGAAGGTCACGATCAAAAACTTCTTTACCGTTACGGAAGCTGGGATCGAGGCGGGCATGGGCGTCTGGATATCCCACTAACGCTATCTCATCGCCCATTTGCAGCACGGCGTCGCCATCCGGATTTGCCAGAATCCCGTTACGACGAATACGTTCAATGTAGCAACCAGTTTGACGATAAATACCCAATTCACGCAGATTTTTGCCGTCGGTCCAGGCCACCAGCTCCGGGCCGACACGGTAGGCGCGGATCACCGGCAAATAAACTTTTCGGCTGGCATCGGTGTCCAGGCCACGTTCGCGAGCGATTTGTTGGGCGCTGGTCTGTAAATCCTGATGTTGCAACTTCGGTAAATAACGTGCACCGACAATTAAACTCACCAGGCCGATTAAATAAGTTAACGCATACCCAAGGCTTAGATTATCCAGTGCTGTGGAGAGCTGTCCGCTTTCCATACCGGAATGGCGTAATGTGTCGCCAGCACCGACCAGAACCGGTGTCGATGTCATGGAGCCAGCCAACATACCGGCCGTCAGACCGATATCCCAGCCAAACAGCTTACCCAACCCTAAGGCGATCGCCAGCGCACTGCTAACCATCACCAGAGCTAACATTAGGTAATTTTTCCCATCGCGGAAAAAAATGGAAAAAAAGTTGGGTCCGGCTTCGACCCCGACGCAGAAAATAAACAACATAAAGCCAAGATTAAGCGCGTCGGTGTTAATGCTGAAATGTTGTTGCCCTAATAGTAACGATACGACTAAAACGCCAATGGAATTACCCAGTTGGATTGAACCAAGTCGTAATTTTCCTAGACATAGTCCAAGCGCAAGGACTACAAATAATAACAGAATGTAATTCCCATTTAACAATTCGGCGACGTTTATATTCACGGAGACTAACTTCTTGTTTACGAGTAAGCTGTTGAAAGAAATGGTAATTTAAGATAATGTTTTTACCTGAAATCAGGGCGCGGATTCATTCAGCGCACATAAGCAATAGTAAAGAAACAATATATTTTACTAGTGTAATCACATTAAGTACCAACGGCTATAAAAATTGCGTTGGCCTATATTAGCATGGAATGCGAAGCGGCTTTATCTTACTGAACGCCATAGTGGCGAAAATGTGTTCGATAGAGGCAGTGTCAGGAGGAGCGAGTGAAACATAAACAACGTTGGGCGGGGGCAATCTGCTGTTTTGTCCTCTTCATTGTAGTGTGCCTGTTCCTGGCGACGCAAATGAAAGGCGCTTTTCGGGCTGCCGGGCATCCTGAAATCGGCTTGCTGTTTTTCATTCTTCCTGGGGCGGTTGCCAGCTTTTTTTCGCAGCGTAGAGAAGTCCTTAAACCGCTGTTTGGCGCAATGCTGGCGGCACCGTGTTCTATGTTAATTATGCGTCTGTTTTTTTCACCAACACGCTCATTCTGGCAAGAGCTGGCGTGGTTATTGAGCGCCGTCTTCTGGTGTGCGTTGGGAGCGTTGTGTTTCTTGTTTATTAGTAGTTTGTTCAAGTCACAGCACAGAAAAAATCAATAAAGCCCTCAAACAGAGAGGGCTTATCCGGCAATCAGGCTTCAAGATTCTCTTTCACCCAGGCAGCAAAATCGGTATAGCCGCCGATGTGTTGCTGGTCGACAAAAATCTGCGGTACGGTTTCTACTGGTTTACCCGCTTTCTGTTGTAAATCTTCTTTGCTAATCCCTTCTGCACGAATATCAACATACTGATATTCAAAGTCATCGCGTTCATTACTCAGTTTGTCTGCCAACTCTTTAGCACGCACGCAGTAAGAGCAACCCGGACGACCAAAAATAACGGTTTGCATTGTTTCTCTCCTCATCTGTTTATGTCCGCCATGATTACGCCAAAATTTATTCGCTGAAAGTAGGTTTAACCTGTTGCATTGATTGCTTAAAGGTATAACTGTTAAGCACAACGCAACGAAAGGTTTTAAAATAGCAATTCACTTTGCAGAGGGAAGCTTATGCGCGCGATCGGTAAATTACCTAAAAGCGTGTTGATACTGGAATTCATCGGCATGATGTTACTGGTGATGGCGCTGCTGTCGTTAAACCATTACCTTTCGCTTCCGGTGCCGTTTTCGACGCCAGAGATACAAATTCTGATGATTTTTCTCGGTGTTTTGCTCATGCTTCCCGCTGCGGTGGTGGTTATTCTTCAGGTGGCAAAACGGCTTGCCCCACAACTGATGAACCGCCCACTGGAATCTTCACGTTCAGAAAGAGAAAAAGATAATGACGCCAACCATTGAACTTATTTGTGGCCATCGCTCCATTCGCCATTTCACTGATGACCCCATTTCTGAGGCGCAGCGTGAGGCGATTATTAACAGCGCCCGAGCGACTTCCAGTTCTAGTTTTTTGCAATGCAGTAGCATTATTCGCATTACCGATAGAACGCTGCGTGAAGAACTGGTAACGCTGACCGGCGGGCAAAAACACGTAGCGCAAGCGGCGGAGTTCTGGGTGTTCTGTGCCGACTTTAACCGTCATTTACAGATCTGTCCGGATGCACAACTTGGCCTGGCGGAACAACTGTTGCTCGGTGTCGTTGATACGGCAATGATGGCGCAAAATGCGTTAACTGCAGCGGAATCGCTGGGGTTGGGCGGAGTATATATTGGTGGACTGCGCAATAATATCGAAGCAGTGACAGAATTGCTGAAGTTACCAAAGCATGTTCTGCCGCTGTTCGGGCTGTGCCTTGGCTGGCCTGCGGATAATCCGGATCTCAAACCGCGTTTACCGGCCTCTATTGTCGTGCATGAAAACAGCTATCAACCGCTGGATAAAGACGCTCTGGCGCAGTATGACGAGCAACTGGCAGAATATTATCTCACCCGTGGCAGCAATAATCGTCGGGATACCTGGAGCGACCATATTCGTCGGACAATCATTAAAGAAAGCCGTCCTTTTATTCTCGATTATTTGCATAAACAAGGTTGGGCGACGCGCTAAAACCGTAACGCCGATGTATGATACGCGGGCTTTTGACCAGGTCTGACAGAGAGGTGCAGGGTGAAAATTGCCATATTGTCCCGGGATGGAACGCTCTATTCGTGTAAGCGGCTGCGTGAAGCCGCTATACAGCGTGGTCACCTGGTTGAAATTCTCGATCCGCTTTCTTGCTACATGAACATTAATCCTGCGGCGTCTTCTATTCATTATAAAGGCCGCAAGCTACCCCATTTTGACGCGGTGATCCCGCGTATTGGCACCGCCATTACCTTTTATGGGACGGCGGCGCTACGCCAGTTCGAAATGCTGGGGAGCTATCCGTTGAATGAATCGGTCGCGATTGCCCGTGCGCGTGACAAATTGCGTTCCATGCAACTGTTAGCGCGACAGGGCATTGACCTGCCTGTAACAGGCATGGCGCATTCGCCGGATGATACCAGCGACTTAATCGAGATGGTCGGTGGTGCGCCGCTGGTGGTCAAGTTGGTCGAAGGCACGCAGGGGATTGGAGTGGTGCTTGCGGAGACGCGTCAGGCAGCAGAAAGCGTAATTGACGCTTTTCGCGGTCTTAATGCGCATATTCTGGTGCAGGAATATATAAAAGAAGCAAAAGGCCGTGATATCCGTTGTCTGGTCGTTGGCGATGAAGTGGTCGCGGCAATTGAACGGCAGGCGAAAGAGGGCGATTTTCGTTCCAATTTGCATCGTGGTGGTGCGGCAAGCATTGCCAGTATTACCCCGCAGGAGCGTGAAATTGCCATAAAAGCCGCGCGAACGATGGCTCTGGATGTTGCTGGTGTGGATATTCTGCGTGCAAATCGCGGACCGTTAGTGATGGAGGTGAATGCGTCGCCCGGTCTGGAAGGGATAGAGAAAACCACCGGTATCGACATCGCGGGTAAAATGATCCGCTGGATTGAGCGCCACGCCACAGCAGAATATTGCCTAAAAACCGGTGGTTAGTCGCAATAACGTGACTGATCATGGTTTTGCCTGCGCTTTTTGCGTAAGCTGTGCCAGTCTTTTTATCGGAAGAGGTTGTACAAAATTATGACATCGCTGGTCGTTCCTGGTCTGGATACGTTGCGTCAATGGCTCGATGACCTGGGGATGAGTTTTTTTGAATGTGATAACTGTCAGGCGCTACATCTGCCACATATGCAGAATTTCGACGGTATCTTTGATGCCAAAATCGACCTGATTGATAACACGATCCTGTTTTCTGCCATGGCGGAAGTCAGACCTTCAGCCGTGTTGCCGCTGGCGGCGGATTTGTCGGCCATCAATGCCAGTTCGCTGACTGTGAAAGCATTTCTTGATATGCAGGATGATAATCTGCCAAAGCTGGTGGTTTGCCAGTCTTTATCCGTTATGCAGGGCGTAACCTATGAACAGTTTGCATGGTTCGTACGCCAGAGTGAAGAGCAGATTTCGATGGTCATCCTAGAAGCCAATGCCCATCAACTACTGTTGCCGACTGACGATGAAGGGCAAAATAACGTTACCGAAAACTATTTCCTTCACTGATAACTCTTTTTGAGCACGCAGTCGCTGCCGCAGTGACTGCGCATTATAATATTTTCTGCTAAATTTAACCTTCCATTAAAGATTTTTTCACTTGTTTTATGCCGAATTTGCTTTATCACATAGAGCAAATACGCATAAAAATTTGTTAAATACTGTTTTTTAATTACAGCTATAGTTTCAAACCCTGGCTAAAGTTATTCTTGCGAGGCTTTTATATAGCGAGCAATGCTGGCCGGGAGAGAGTTCTCTTTTCTTGCGCCGCGCCGATAAAAAAATATGCACGTTTATTGCATATCTTTCAGTGTGACAACTTTTGTTCGTTTGTTAACGAAATTTCAGAAGGAAAGAGATATGACCGCCTTAAATAAAAAATGGCTATCGGGTCTGGTTGCAGGTGCTCTGATGGCCGTCTCTGTCGGCACGCTCGCGGCTGAACAAAAAACACTCCACATCTATAACTGGTCTGATTATATCGCCCCGGATACAGTGGCAAATTTTGAAAAAGAGACGGGTATAAAAGTCGTCTACGATGTATTCGATTCCAACGAAGTATTGGAAGGCAAGTTAATGGCAGGAAGCACCGGCTTTGATCTTGTCGTTCCATCAGCCAGTTTTCTTGAACGCCAGCTGACTGCTGGTGTATTCCAGCCGTTGGATAAAAGCAAATTGCCAGAATGGAAGAATCTCGATCCAGAACTGCTGAAGCTGGTGGCAAAACACGATCCCGACAATAAATTTGCCATGCCGTATATGTGGGCGACGACCGGGATTGGCTATAATGTCGATAAAGTCAAAGCGGTATTGGGCGAAAACGCGCCAGTCGATAGCTGGGATTTGATCCTCAAACCTGAAAATCTGGAAAAACTGAAAAGCTGCGGTGTCTCTTTCCTTGACGCACCAGAAGAAGTTTTTGCTACCGTGCTGAATTATCTCGGCAAAGATCCCAACAGTACCAAAGCGGATGATTACACTGGCCCGGCAACCGATCTGCTGTTAAAGCTGCGTCCAAATATTCGTTATTTCCATTCATCTCAATACATTAACGATCTGGCAAACGGCGATATTTGCGTCGCTATTGGCTGGGCGGGCGATGTGTGGCAGGCGTCTAACCGCGCGAAAGAAGCGAAAAACGGTGTGAATGTCTCTTTCTCGATTCCGAAAGAAGGGGCGATGGCATTCTTTGATGTATTCGCCATGCCTGCGGATGCCAAAAATAAAGACGAAGCCTATCAGTTCCTGAACTACCTGCTGCGCCCGGATGTGGTAGCGCATATCTCCGACCATGTGTTCTATGCTAACGCCAATAAAGCAGCCACGCCGCTGGTGAGTGCGGAAGTCCGTGATAACCCAGGAATTTACCCGCCTGCGGACGTTCGCGCCAAAATGTTCACACTACAAGTGCAGGATCCAAAAATCGATCGAGTGCGCACTCGCGCCTGGACCAAAGTGAAGAGCGGAAAATAATCTGCTGTTGTAGATGCCGGACGGGTGCACCACACCCGCCGGCAATTCGCACCATCATGGTGCGCTTGCACACATTCAATGCCGGAGAGCAGCCGTGAATGACGCTATCCCTCGCCCGCAGGCGAAAAGTCGTAAGTCGCTGACACCACTATTAGAAATCCGTAATTTGACCAAATCCTACGATGGTCAACATGCGGTCGATGATGTCAGTCTGACCATTTATAAAGGCGAAATCTTCGCGCTGCTGGGCGCATCCGGCTGTGGTAAATCCACGCTGCTACGTATGCTGGCAGGTTTTGAACAACCTTCTGCCGGGCAGATTATGCTTGATGGCGTCGACCTGTCACGGGTTCCTCCTTATCTACGCCCCATCAATATGATGTTTCAGTCTTACGCGTTGTTTCCCCATATGACCGTGGAACAGAACATCGCCTTTGGCCTGAAGCAGGACAAATTGCCAAAAGCGGAAATTGCCAGCCGGGTCAACGAGATGCTCGGGCTAGTACATATGCAGGAGTTCGCCAAACGCAAACCACACCAGCTTTCCGGTGGCCAACGCCAGCGTGTGGCCCTGGCCCGAAGCCTTGCCAAGCGACCGAAACTATTGCTGCTCGATGAGCCGATGGGGGCGCTGGATAAAAAATTGCGGGACCGGATGCAGCTTGAAGTGGTGGATATTCTGGAGCGTGTCGGCGTGACCTGCGTAATGGTTACTCACGATCAGGAAGAGGCGATGACCATGGCGGGGCGTATCGCCATTATGAATCGCGGGAAATTTGTTCAGATTGGCGAGCCGGAAGAGATTTACGAGCATCCGACTACCCGCTACAGCGCCGAGTTTATTGGTTCAGTCAACGTCTTTGAAGGGTTACTAAAAGAGCGTCAGGAAGACGGCCTGTTGCTCGATTCACCGGGGCTGGTCCATCCGCTGAAAGTCGATCCGCTGGCGTCAGTGGTCGATAACGTGCCGGTACATGTGGCGCTGCGACCGGAAAAAATCATGCTTTGCGAGGAGCCGCCCGCCAATGGTTGTAACTTCGCGGTGGGGGAGGTGATACACATTGCCTATCTCGGCGATCTTTCGGTGTATCACGTTCGTCTGAAAAGCGGGCAGATGATTAGCGCCCAGCTACAAAACGCGCATCGTCACCGCAAAGGGCTACCGACCTGGGGTGATGAAGTTCGTTTATGTTGGGAAGTGGACAGTTGTGTGGTGCTGACGGTTTAAGGAGCAAAGATGAGTACACTTGAACCTCCTGTCCAGCCGGGCGGGTTAAGACAGTGGCTTACGCAGTGGCAGATGAAGCACGGGCGCAAACTGGTGATTGCGCTGCCGTATATCTGGTTAATTTTGCTATTCCTGCTGCCATTTCTGATTGTCTTTAAAATAAGCCTTGCAGAGATGGCGCGAGCTATTCCGCCTTATACCGAATTGATGGAGTGGGCCGACGGGCAACTGTCAATCACTCTCAATCTTGGTAATTTCCTGCAACTGACCGATGATCCGCTCTATTTCGATGCTTATCTCCAGTCGTTACAGGTGGCGGCGATTTCGACCATCTGCTGCTTATTGCTTGGCTACCCGCTGGCGTGGGCGGTGGCGCACAGTAAACCCTCGACCCGCAATATCTTATTGCTGCTGGTGATCCTGCCGTCGTGGACCTCGTTTCTGATCCGCGTTTATGCCTGGATGGGAATATTAAAAAACAATGGCGTGCTGAATAACTTCCTGCTGTGGCTGGGCGTTATCGATCAACCGCTGACCATTCTGCATACCAACCTGGCGGTCTATATTGGCATTGTTTACGCCTATGTGCCGTTTATGGTGCTGCCGATCTACACCGCGTTGATTCGTATTGATTATTCGCTGGTGGAAGCGGCGCTGGATCTCGGTGCACGCCCGCTGAAAACGTTCTTTACTGTGATCGTGCCGCTGACTAAAGGTGGGATTATTGCCGGGTCGATGCTGGTGTTTATCCCGGCCGTGGGCGAGTTTGTGATCCCGGAACTGCTCGGCGGTCCGGATAGCATCATGATCGGGCGCGTGCTGTGGCAGGAGTTCTTCAATAATCGTGACTGGCCAGTAGCCTCAGCAGTGGCGATTGTCATGTTGCTGCTGCTAATCGTGCCTATTATGTGGTTCCACAAATATCAGCAAAAAAGTGTGGGAGAACACGGATGAATAATTTACCGGTCGTTCGTTCGCCCTGGCGGATTGTGATTTTACTGGTGAGCTTCACCTTTCTCTACGCGCCGATGCTGATGCTGGTTATCTATTCATTTAACAGCTCGAAGCTGGTGACGGTGTGGGCGGGCTGGTCAACGCGTTGGTACGGTGAGTTATTGCGCGATGACGCAATGATGAGTGCGGTTGGTTTAAGCCTGACAATTGCGGCCTGTGCGGCGACGGCGGCGGCGATCCTCGGGACAATTGCGGCGGTGGTGCTGGTGCGCTTTGGCAGGTTTCGCGGATCAAATGGTTTTGCCTTTATGATCACCGCGCCGCTGGTAATGCCAGATGTGATCACGGGCTTGTCGCTGTTGTTGTTATTCGTCGCGCTTGCTCATGCCATAGGCTGGCCTGCGGACCGCGGTATGCTCACCATCTGGCTGGCGCATGTTACTTTCTGTACGGCTTATGTGGCAGTCGTTATTTCGTCGCGCCTGCGGGAACTTGATCGCTCGATAGAAGAAGCGGCGATGGATCTCGGTGCGATGCCGCTGAAAGTGTTTTTCGTCATTACGCTACCGATGATAATGCCCGCGATCATTTCTGGCTGGTTACTGGCTTTTACCTTATCGCTTGATGATCTGGTGATCGCCAGCTTTGTTTCCGGGCCGGGAGCCACCACGTTACCGATGCTGGTCTTCTCCAGCGTGCGGATGGGGGTGAATCCAGAAATTAACGCACTTGCGACGCTAATTCTTGGCGCGGTAGGAATTGTCGGATTTATCGCCTGGTATCTGATGGCGCGTGCAGAAAAGCAGCGGATACGCGATATCCAGCGTGCAAGACGTGGCTGAAGACACTAAAATTTGCCAACCTGGCTACATAATGCCGCGCATGTCGCGGCATTGTTTTCATGGAAGACGAACCGTTGGGATTTTTTAAGAAAACATCTTCATCACATGCTCGCCTGAATGTGCCTGCGCTGGTGCAGGTGGCGGCGCTCGCCATTATTATGATCCGTGGTCTCGACGTGCTGATGATTTTCAATACATTAGGCGTGCGCGGTATTGGCGAGTTCATTCATCGCAGCGTACAAACCTGGAGTTTAACGCTGGTCTTTTTAAGCAGTCTGGCGCTGGTTTTTATTGAGATCTGGTGTGCGTTTTCGCTGGTGAAAGGGCGTCGCTGGGCGCGCTGGCTGTATTTGCTGACACAAATCACGGCCGCCAGTTACTTGTGGGCTGCTTCGCTGGGTTATGGTTATCCGGAGTTGTTCAGCATTCCCGGTGAATCAAAACGTGAAATCTTCCATAGCCTGATGCTGCAGAAGCTGCCGGATATGCTCATCCTGATGCTGCTGTTCGTTCCCTCGACCAGTCGGCGGTTCTTCCAGTTGCAATAATGTGTATAATCGTCGCCCCTGATGATGTGAAGGTCAATGTATGCAGTGCGCACTTTACGACGCGGGTCGCTGTCGTTCCTGTCAGTGGATAACGCAGCCGATTCCACAGCAACTCTCCGCTAAAACCGCCGATCTTAAAAATCTGCTGGCCGATTTTCCGGTTGAGGAATGGTGCGCGCCGGTGTCAGGCCCGGAACAAGGGTTTCGTAATAAAGCCAAAATGGTGGTGAGTGGCAGCGTTGAAAAACCACTGCTCGGAATGCTGCATCGCGACGGCACGCCGGAAGATCTTTGCGATTGCCCGCTTTATCCTGCCTCTTTTGCGCCCGTTTTTGCGGCGCTAAAACCGTTTATCGCCCGTGCGGGGCTAACGCCCTACAACGTGGCGCGTAAGCGTGGCGAACTGAAATACATTCTGCTGACCGAAAGCCAGAGCGATGGCGGCATGATGCTGCGTTTTGTACTGCGTTCTGATACCAAACTGGCACAACTGCGTAAGGCATTGCCGTGGTTACAGGCACAATTGCCGCAGCTGAAAGTCATTACCGTCAACATTCAGCCGGTACATATGGCGATTATGGAAGGGGAGACGGAGATCTACCTGACGGAACAACAGTCGCTGGCAGAGCGTTTTAACGATGTGCCGCTGTGGATCCGTCCGCAAAGTTTCTTCCAGACTAATCCGGCGGTCGCCAGCCAGCTGTATGCCACCGCGCGCGACTGGGTACGGCAGCTGCCGGTTAAACATATGTGGGATCTGTTCTGTGGCGTGGGGGGCTTTGGTTTACACTGCGCGACGCCTGACATGCAGTTAACCGGGATCGAAATTGCGCCAGAGGCCATTGCCTGTGCAAAGCAGTCAGCCGCTGAACTGGGCTTAACGCGTTTGCAATTTCAGGCGCTGGACTCCACTCAGTTTGCCACCACTCAGGGGGAGGTGCCGGAGCTGGTGCTGGTTAACCCGCCGCGCCGCGGCATTGGTAAACCGCTGTGTGATTATCTCGCAACGATGGCACCGCGTTTTATTATCTACTCCAGCTGTAACGCCCAAACGATGGCGAAAGATATCCGCGAACTGCCTGGTTATCGCATTGAACGGGTACAGCTTTTTGATATGTTCCCGCACACCGCGCACTATGAAGTGCTGACGCTGCTGGTGAAACAATAAAAAAGCCGCAGGTGCGGCTTCAGATTGCTGATCAGGTGCGCTTTGTTCATGCCGGATGCGGCGTGAACGCCTTATCCGGCCTACAAAATCATGCTAAATCAATACATTGCAGAGTTGATGTGGGTCGGATAAGCGTAACGCATCAGGCAATCTTACTTTTGTCATCAGTCTCAATTACTGTGGGAACCACTGGTCATTGATTTTCTGATACGTGCCGTCAGCTTTAATTGCTGCCAGCGCGTTATTCAGTTTTTCCAGCAGAGCTTTGTTATCCGGACGTACAGCGATACCCAGGCCGGTGCCGAAGTACTGCGGATCGGTCACTTTTTCAGTCGCAACGCCCAGTTGCGGATTGGTTTTCAGCCATTCGTTCACCACCGCTGTGTCACCAAATACCCCATCAATACGGCCATTTTTCAGATCGATAAAGGCATTCTGATAACTGTCATAGGAGACAGTTTTCACTTCCGGATGCTGATCCTGAATATATTTCTGGTGCGTGGTGCCGTTTTCCATCCCAATACGTTTGCCTTTCAGGTCGGCAAACGTTTTGTAGGTATCTTTTTTGGCAATCACGACGGCTGAGTTTTCATAGTAGGGTGTGGTAAACGATACCTGCTTGCTACGCTCCGGCGTGATATCCATACCGGAGATAACGGCGTCATATTTTCTGAATTTCAGTGACGGGATCAGGCTGTCGAAAGCGTGATTAGTAAAAGTACATTCTGCCTGCATTTGTTTGCACAAGGCTTTTGCCAGGTCGATATCAAAGCCGACAATCTGGTTATTGGCATCCATCGACTCGAACGGAGGATAGGTCGCTGATACGCCAAAATTGATTTTCTCTGCGGCAGAAGCACCGAAAGTAAAGGAAGCAAGTAAAGCGGCAAGAACTAACTTTTTCATGATGGAACTCCCGTCTGTCAATCTTATGATTTTTGGCCGTGTCTGCGGCATGGGATAACAATGCCATCAAGTGAATTTATATGCAATAAATATGATTAAATAATTTAAGTGAAATAAAAAAAGACGGACAACTTAGTGGGTTGTCCGTCTTCATTATAAGAATTTATGCACTATGTGGGTTCTGTGCTGGTGTCTGATGCGACGCAGGCGCGTCTTATCAGACCTACAAATCATCCAGCTAATGTAGGCCGGATAAGGCGTTTACGCCGCATCCGGCATCAGCACGCAGCCATATCAATTCCGTCGCTCAAACGCCAGCGCTTTACGCTCGATCAGACGCATCATCAGCGTCAGCAGGCCGTTAACGATCAGGTAAATAATTCCCGCCGCGCCAAACACCATCACATCGTAGGTGCGTCCGTACAGCAACTGGCTGTAACCCATCACTTCCATCAACGTAATGGTGTATGCCAGAGAGGTGCTTTTGAACACCAGCACCACTTCGTTGGAATACGAAGAGAGCGAGCGTTTAAAGGCATACGGCAGCAGGATCGCCAGCGTGTCTTTTTGGCTCATTCCCAGGGCGCTACAGGACTGCCATTGACCTTCCGGGATCGCGCGAATCGCACCGTAAAACAGCTGCGTGGTGTACGCCGCACTGTTCAGCGACAACGCAATCAGCGCACATAACCACGGTTCTGACAAGAGATGCCACAGTGCCGGATACTCCTGCAACGTCGGGAATTGGCCCGGCCCGTAATAAATCAGGAAGATCTGCACCAGCAGCGGCGTACCGGTGAACAGCGTGATATAACCCCGCACCAGCCACACCAGCACCGGCGTTTTCAGCGTCAGGATAATGGTAAAAATCAACGCCAGAATCAGCGCCACAATCAGCGAGGCAACGGTTAGCGTCAGGCTGGTGTGCAGCCCTCTCATCAGTTCGGGTAAATACTCAAACATTAGCTGGGCCTCCGCTCAAAACGTGTCGCGCGCAGGTCAATGCGTTTGAGAATGTACTGACTGAGCAGGGTGATCACCAGGTAAATCGCCGCCGCCACAATGTACCAGGTAAATGGTTCCTGGGTACGGGTAGCGATGCTTTTGGTTTGTAGCATTAAGTCATTCACACTTATCAAACTGACCAGCGCGGTATCTTTCAGCAGCACCAGCCACTGGTTACCGAGGCCAGGCAACGCATGACGCCACATCTGTGGCATCACCAGACGAAAGAAAATGGCTGATTTCGACAGCCCCAGCGCCTGACCGGATTCCCACTGGCCAACTGGCACCGCTTTTAATGCACCGCGCAGCGTTTGCGAGGCATAGGCGGCATACAGCAGCGACAGAGCGATGACACCACAAAGGAACGGGCTAACGTCGAAGTTCTCGATGTCCATCTGCACAGGGATCTGTACGATCCCAAGATTGATGGTGAAGCCATCCGAAAGCGTCAGCAGCAGCTGTGAGGAGCCAAAATAGATAAACAGCACCACCAGAATTTCTGGCAGGCCGCGCAGAACCGTCACCAGCGCTGAACCTGCCCACGCGACAGGACGCCATTTTGCCGACTCCCACACCGCAAAGAACATTGCCAGCGCCAGCCCGACAATCAATGCACAAACGGCAAGGCCGACGGTCATCCCGGCGGCGCTTGCTAAAGGGAAAAATTCATTCATCAGGAATTACTTCTGGAACCATTTGTTGTAGATGGTTTCGTAAGTGCCATCTTTCTTCACTTTTTCCAGCGCAGTGTTGAATTTCTGCTGCAGTTCAGTGTTGCCCTGACGTACCGCAATGCCGAGGCCAGTACCGAAGTAATCTTTGTCGGTCACTTTGTCGCCCACTGCCGCCAGTTTCGGGTTATCTTTCAGCCATTCGGTGACCACAGCGGTGTCACCGAATACGCCGTCGATACGACCGTTTTGCAGATCCAGTTTTGCGTTCTGGTAGCTGTCATACGGAACTGTGGTGATTTCCGGATGCTTATCCATAATGAACTTCTGGTGCGTCGTCCCGTTCTGAACGCCGACTTTTTTGCCTTTCAGCTGATCAACGCTGGTGTATTTACCCTGCTGACCCACAAACAGTGCGGAGTTGTCATAGTACGGGGTGGTAAACAGCACCTGCTTTTCACGCTCCGGAGTGATATCCATCCCCGCCATCACTGCTTCTACGCGACGGAATTTCAGGCTTGGGATCAGGCTGTCAAACGCCTGGTTAGAGAAAGTGCAGGTTGCATCAATCTCTTTACACAGCGCCTGTGCCAGGTCGACGTCAAAACCGACAATCTGGTTATTCGCATCCATCGATTCAAACGGAGGATAAGAGGCTTCGGTAGCAAAACGAATGGTTTCGGCAGCTGTGGCGGAAAGACTAAAACCTGCAATTAGCGCGGCAATCAGAACTTTTTTCATTGTTGTTATCCCGAATCTTAGTGAGAGAGATAGTTTTTAAATGCTTCGGTTTGCGGCTCGGTAAAGCAGCTCGCATCGCCTTGTTCTACAATGTGACCGTTTTCCATATACACCACACGGCTGGCGGTTTTACGCGCCACTTCAACTTCGTGGGTGACGATCACCTGGGTAATATTCGTTTCCGCCAGCTCACGAATAATGCTGACGATTTGTGCGGTAATTTCCGGATCCAGCGCGGCGGTCGGTTCATCAAACAGCAGTACCTGCGGTTCCATCATCAGCGCGCGGGCGATAGCGACACGTTGCTGCTGACCACCAGAAAGGTGCAGCGGGTAACGATCGCTATAAGGTTTGAGACGCAGACGTTCCAGCAGTTTTTCTGCACGGGCCAGTGCCTGATCTTTACTCAACCCCAGCACGCGGCAGGGCGCTTCAATCAGGTTTTGCTGTACCGTCAGATGCGGCCATAGATTGTATTGCTGAAACACCATCCCGACGTTACGACGCAGCTCGCGGATCGCTTTGTCAGATGGCGTTTTAGTGAAATCGAAATGGTTGCCTGCGATGTTGAGCGTACCGGAGCGCGGCATCTCTAGCAGATTGAGTACACGCAGCAGCGAGCTTTTCCCCGCGCCGCTGGGGCCAAGTAACACCAGCGTTTCGCCTTGCGGGCAATCCAGCGTGATATCGAACAGCGCCTGATGCGCGCCGTAGAAGCAATTAATGCCGTTTAATTGAATACTCATTGACACTCGTATACTGGCAGTCGGATAGCTATTGAAGTCGAAGATAGTACCTTTGACAGAATAATTATGCAATATTTCTGCTTTAAAAGTTAAAAGCAAAGCGCATTATTCAATAAACATAGCACAAAATAACGGCGGTGAAGGGCGGCGAGCATAAATGTCGGCATTCTTCACAGAATGCCAGACAATTTATGGGGGTTATCGTTTAATCAAGGTTTTAGCGGTTCTCAACGGACTGGCGCAGAGTGCCGGCAGGTGCGTGTACGCTGCCACCTAAATAGCGCACATCGTCGATCACCCAACACTGTCCTTCCTGAATCATCAACACTTCATCCTGCCAGCTCTGGTCGCCTTGTTTCAGATTCACCCGCAGCGGAATATTGCGCGCATCGCGATTTGGGATGGTCGAGGCGCTGGCAACTTGTGCGCTGTCAGGCAAAGTGGTGCGACTGGAGAACGGATCGCTGCTTAATAATTCGCGATGGCTGTTATCGCGGCTGGCATTACTCAGCAGAGTTGCCAGTTTGTCACTTAAATATGGACGCAGAGCGGTAATGTCGTTACTGCGGTGCGAAATGCGGTAATCATAAAACTGCTGGGCCACGCTGTCAGGTCCGCCCTGAACGCAAGATCCCGTACGGGGGCCATTATCTTTATAGGCAGGCGTGACGGTGGTACAAGCACTGAGTAACAGTGCGCAAGGGATAAGCATAGTCAATTTGCTGTAGCGCATAATGATTTCCTTATAAGCGAACACCTTGAAAGCGTTCTACGATAATAATGATATCCTTTCAATAATAGCGTATCAGTCCGATAATGCTTTGAAGATCGAAGGCTTAGCAAACAAGGAGATCGATCATGCAATTTTCCACAACCCCAACACTTGAAGGCCAGACCATCGTTGAATATTGCGGCGTGGTGACCGGCGAAGCGATTTTAGGCGCTAACATTTTTCGCGATTTCTTTGCGGGGATCCGCGATATCGTTGGCGGACGTTCCGGTGCGTATGAAAAAGAACTGCGTAAAGCGCGGGAGATAGCCTTTGAGGAACTTGGTGAGCAGGCGCGAGCGCTGGGGGCTGACGCCGTGGTCGGCATTGATATCGACTACGAAACGGTCGGGCAAAACGGCAGTATGCTGATGGTTAGCGTCAGCGGAACGGCGGTGAAAACGCGTCGATGAGCAGAGTCTTCTGGCTGGTTGCCACCGCTTTGTTCCTGGCTGGGTGTGCAGGCGAAAAAGGCATTGTCGAGAAAGAGGGATACCAGCTTGATACCCGACGCCAGGCGCAGGCGGCGTATCCGCGCATTAAAGTGCTGGTGATCCACTACACCGCAGAGGACTTTGATACGTCACTGGCGACACTGACCGATAAGCACGTAAGTTCGCATTATCTGGTTCCTGCCGAGCCACCACTTTACAACGGCAAGCCGCGTATCTGGCAACTGGTACCGGAACAGGAACTGGCCTGGCATGCGGGGATTAGCGCCTGGCGCGGGGCTACGCGCCTTAACGACACCTCTATTGGCATTGAGCTGGAAAACCGTGGCTGGCAGAAATCGGCGGGGGTGAAATATTTTGCCCCGTTTGAACCGACACAAATTCAGGCGCTTATTCCACTGGCGAAGGATATTATCGCCCGTTATCACATCAAACCGGAAAACGTAGTGGCTCATGCAGATATTGCACCGCAGCGCAAAGATGATCCCGGGCCATTATTTCCGTGGCAGCAACTGGCACAAGAGGGGATTGGTGCCTGGCCTGATGCGCAGCGGGTGAACTTTTATCTTGCCGGGCGCGCGCCGCACACACCGGTAGATACCGCCTCATTGCTGGAACTGTTGGCCCGTTACGGCTATGACGTGAAACCAGAAATGACTCCTGGCGAACAGCAACGAGTGATTATGGCGTTCCAGATGCATTTCCGCCCGACGTTATATAACGGCGAAGCGGATGCAGAAACTCTGGCAATTGCACAAGCGTTGCTGGAGAAATACGGTCAGGATTAGCGCGGTAGTTTTCCGTGGTCGCGTAACCAGGCGGCAGTTTTCTCGATCCCTTCATCCAGCGTGATGACAGGCTGATAACCTAACTCTTCCTGTGCACGCGTAATATCCAGCGTAAAGTCAAAATTCAACTTGGAGACGCCGTAGTGGGTTAGCGGCGGCTCTTTCGCTGACTTGCGGCCTAAACGCTCCATGCTGCGGGCGATCATATCCAGCATCGGGTAGGGAATTGAACGAATACGGCAATCAATATTCAGTTCGTCGATGAGCTTCTGCACGATGCTGCGCAGTGTACGATGCTCACCATTGGTAATGTTGTATGCCCTGCCGGAAGGCAGTTTGTCGCAGTTTTCCTGGCTCGCCAGCCACATGGCATGCACGGCATTTTCGTAGTAGGTCATATCGACCAGCGCACTGCCGCCGTGCGGTAACAGAATGCTGCCGTAGTGGTGCATCATATGCGCCAGGCGGGGGATGAACACTTTATCGTGCGGTCCGAACAGACTCTGTGGGCGCAGAATAGTAAAGCGCGTTTGTGGATTCGCCTGCGAAAGCATATTAATCACTTCTTCGCTGGCAGCTTTGCTGCGGGCAAACTCGTTAGCGAAGCGGTGAGGGCGAAAATCTTCTTTAATATCGCGATGATGGTGATAATCGAAGTACAGGGAGGGGGAAGAGATATGAATAAAGTTACGCACTCCCCAGGCAACAGCCCATTCGCCAAGGCGACGCGTAGCGCGAACGTTGGCCAGGTCGAAAGCCTGCTGCGTTCCCCACGGCGAAGTAAAGCTGGAGCAGTGCCACAGCGTATCAATGCCTGCGAGCATCACTTTAGCCTGCGATGAGACAAGTTCGGTCAGATCCGCCCGGACAAACTCTGCGCCCAGTTTTTCCAGCAATTTGCCCATCGCTTCGTTGCGACCGGTCGCTCTCACGCTGATGCCTTTCTGGCATAAAAATTCAACCGCGTTTCGACCTAAGCCGCTGGTAGCGCCGGTAACCAGTACCTTCATATCATTCCACTGTTGTTGATAAGTCGACGTGCGCATTCTTTCGTGATTTCCCCCTTGATGCAATGGGAAACATGAAAGAATCACGCAGGTTTTTTTCGATTAATCTGTGATTTGTTCTGCAAGTCTGGCGATTCGTTTTGCCATGCCGCGAAAAATAAACAGATGTGCAGGGATCATGAAAAGCCAGTAAAACAGGCCTGGCATGCCGTGCGGATGCCAGAAAGCGCGAACGTCTATGGTGCGGTAGTTGCCTTTATCCTCCAGCGTAAAACAAAGCCGCCCCAGTCCCGGTGCTTTCATACCAAATAACAACGTAAGTTGTTTTTCCGCTTCAACGACAATCACTTTCCAGCTATCTACCGCATCGCCCGTCTGCAAATATTCTCGCTCAGGGCGACCTTTCGCCAGTTTATGACCGATTGCGCGGTCCATCAGCGCACGGGTCTGCCACAAAATATTGCCAAAGAAATAACGTTCTTTACCGCCGATTTGATTGACTACCCGCCATAGCGCCTGAAGGCTGGCGGACGTTTTAACCGTAAAACCGGCTTGTTTAGCGAAGTAACCGTATTCTGGTCGCCAGCGAGCAAAAGCCTGCGCGTCATACCCCCAGTCGCTGGAGTTGACCAGTTTTTCTTCCTCTTTCAATGTGCTACGTACCGCATCATCGAAAGCGATCAGCGGTTGTGGAATGAGTGCACGTAACGCGGTGTCATCTGCCAGCAGATCGTGTTTCAGCCCCTGAATCAACGCTTTGGCGGTGGTGGGCGGTACGGAAGTAATCACATTGAGAAACCACACCGAAATCCAGCGGGTGGGAAAGGGGATGGGGATCAACCAGCGGCGCTTACCGCTCGCGGTCATAAAATGTTCAAATTGTTGTTGATAACTGAGCACCTCTGGCCCGGCGGCTTCGAAGACCCGATGTTCGCAGGCCGGATGATCTAACAGCGCTACCAGATAGTGCAGCAGGTTTTCCAGCGCAATAGGCGTGGTGCGTGAACGTACCCAGCGTGGCGGCGTTAACACTGGCAGGTTGTAGACCATATCGCGCATGACTTCGAACGCTGCTGAACCTGCACCAACGATAATTCCGGCCCGCAGTTCGGTCACTGGTACATTCGCTTCACGAAGAATGTCCGCCGTGGCCTGACGAGCACGCAGATGGTCCGACTGCTCATGTGGCGGAGCCTGCAACGAACTGAGAAAGATGACTTGCTTAACTGGCACTTCGTGTAGCGCATCGCGGACGTTGAGAGCCACCTGCCGCTCCTGAGCGATAAAATCGCCGCCTTCGCCCATGCTATGCACCAGAAAATAGACCGTATCGATATCCTGCAACAGGGCCGGAAGGTTATCCGGCCAGCTGAGATCGACTTTATGGCAACTGACGTTTGCCAGTTGCAGCTTTGCAAGCCTGTCGACATGACGTGCCGCCGCCAGGATCTGATGCCCTTGCTGGCTGAGTGTGCGCACCAGATGCTGACCAATGTAGCCACTGGCACCGAGAACTAAAATGCGTTGCGGCACGTCTCTCTCCTTAACGCGCCAGGAATGCGCGCCAGTGGGCGGCGACTTCAGCCAGTTGCTCGCGCGAGACGTCGAGATGCGTCACCAGGCGGACAATCGGCGAGGCGTTAATCAGTACGTTTCTCGCTTTCATGTATTCGCCTAACGCGGCAGCATTTTCTTCCCCGACGCGAACAAACAGCATATTGGTGTCCTGACGCATCACATCTGCGCCTGCTTCACGCAGCTGCTCCGCCATCCAGGCGGCGTTGTCGTGGTCTTCCTGCAAGCGTGCGACGTTATTTTTCAGCGCATACATCCCGGCGGCTGCCAGGATCCCGGACTGGCGCATCCCGCCGCCTGTCATTTTCCGCCAGCGAATGGCACGTTTAATGTAGTCACGGTTACCGACCAGTAACGAACCGACTGGCGTACCAAGACCTTTCGACAGACAAATGGTGAACGAATCACAATATTGCGTGATCTCTTTCAGTTCGCAGCCATAAGCCACGATGGCGTTAAAGATGCGCGCACCGTCAACATGCAGCGCCAGATTGCGCTCACGGGTAAATTCCCATGCTTCTTTCAGGTATTCACGCGGCAGCACTTTGCCGTTGTGGGTGTTTTCGAGACTGAGCAATTTGGTGCGGGCGAAGTGAATATCGTCGGGTTTGATTTTCATCGCCACTTTATCCAGCGGTAACGTACCGTTGGCGTCAGCATCGATGGGTTGCGGTTGAATACTGCCCAGCACTGCTGCGCCACCGGCTTCAAACAGATAGTTATGTGCGGCCTGACCGACAATATACTCTTCGCCGCGTTCGCAGTGACTGAGCAGAGCGACCAGGTTGGCCTGAGTGCCGGTAGGCAGAAAAATGGCGGCTTCTTTACCGGAAAGCTCTGCCGCATAGTCCTGCAGAGCATTAACGGTAGGGTCGTCTCCGTAAACGTCGTCCCCAACCGGGGCGGCCATCATCGCTTCGAGCATGGCGCGGCTCGGTCGGGTAACGGTATCACTGCGTAAATCAATCATGGCATGTCCTTATTTATGACGGGAAATGCCACCCTTTTTACCTTAGCCAGTTTGTTTTCGCCAGTTCGATTACTTCATCGCCGCGTCCACTGATGATTGCGCGCAGCATATACAGACTAAAACCTTTTGCCTGTTCGAGTTTGATCTGCGGCGGAATGGCTAATTCTTCTTTGGCAACCACCACATCCACCAGCACCGGACCGTCGATGGAGAAAGCGCGTTGCAGGGCTTCATCGACTTCAGCGGCTTTTTCCACGCGAATACCCGTAATGCCGCACGCTTCGGCAATGCGGGCAAAGTTGGTGTCGTGTAGTTCGGTGCCGTCAGTCAAATAGCCACCAGCTTTCATCTCCATCGCCACAAAGCCCAGTACGCTGTTGTTAAAGACGATAATTTTCACTGGTAGCTTCATCTGCACTACCGAGAGGAAATCGCCCATCAACATGCTAAAACCGCCATCGCCGCACATGGCGACCACCTGGCGTTTTGGCTCGCTTGCCTGCGCGCCCAGCGCCTGCGGCATGGCGTTAGCCATCGAACCGTGGTTAAACGAACCTAACAAGCGACGCTTGCCGTTCATTTTCAGATAACGTGCCGCCCACACCGTTGGCGTGCCGACGTCACAGGTAAAGATGGCGTCATCGGCGGCAAAATGACTAATTTGCTGCGCCAGATATTGTGGGTGAATGGCTTTCTCGCTCGGTTTAGCTAAATCGTCCAGCCCTTTACGGGCATCGCGGTAATCTTCCAGCGCTTTATCCAGAAACTTGCGATCGGTTTTTTCTTCCACCAGTGGCAGCAATGCGCGCAGGGTTGATTTGATATCGCCGACCAGCGCCATATCTACCTTGCTATGCGCGCCGATGCTGGCTGGGTTGATATCAATCTGAATAATTTTGGCATCGGTCGGGTAGAAGGCGCGGTAGGGAAATTGCGTACCGAGCAGCACTAACGTATCGGCGTTCATCATAGTGTGAAAACCTGACGAGAAGCCGATTAACCCGGTCATTCCGACATCATACGGATTATCGTATTCGACATGCTCTTTACCGCGCAGGGCATGAACGATAGGTGCTTTAATTTTCCCGGCAAACTCAACTAACTCTTTATGCGCCCCCGCGCAGCCGCTACCACACATCAGGGCGATATTGCTGGAGTAACGCAGCAGTTGCGCCAGTTTGCGTAACTCTTCTTCTTCCGGTGTTATGACTGGCTGTGGTGCATGATACCAGTGCGTGGTTGCCCCTTCTGGCGCAGGTTTTAACGCCACGTCGCCCGGTAACACGACAACGGAAACGCCACGGTTTAGCACCGCTTTGCGCATGGCAATCGCCAGCACTTGTGGGATCTGCTCCGGGCTGGAAACCAGCTCGCAATAGTGACTACATTCGCGGAATAACTCTTGCGGGTGGGTTTCCTGAAAATAGCCGCTGCCAATTTCGCTGGAAGGGATATGGGCGGCAATCGCCAGTACCGGAACGTGATTACGGTGGCAATCGAACAGGCCGTTGATTAAGTGCAGGTTGCCGGGGCCGCACGATCCGGCACAGACCGCCAGTTCTCCGCTAAGTTGTGCTTCAGCGCCAGCGGCAAAGGCAGCCACTTCTTCATGGCGGGTAGGCATCCACTCGATAGTGCCCATGCGATTAAGACTGTCACTAAGACCGTTCAGAGAGTCGCCCGTGACTCCCCAGATGCGTTTTACGCCTGCTGATTCGAGTGTTTTGGCGATATAAGCTGCAACCGTTTGTTTCATGGTTTTCCGTCTCCTGAATGTGATAACGGTAACAAGTTTAGTTCATCTGACGGAGGGGGAAGGGATGGGAGAAAAAGGAGGCACTAACGGTTAAACAGCCCGATGACAGGAATATCATCGGGCATAAGGTGATTACGCGAGAACCATATCCCCCTGCGGATGGCAGGAGCAGGCCAGTACGTAACCTTCAGCGATTTCGGCGTCGGTCAGCGTCATTGTGCTGCTCACCGTATATTCACCGGAAACCACTTTCGTCTTACAGCAGCCGCAAACACCCGCACGGCAGGCGGCGACAACCGGAACTTTATTGCTTTCCAGCGCCTCCAGCAGCGTGGTGCCAACCGGAGCGTAAAATTCTTGCGCCGGTTGCAGTTTGGTGAATTTCAGACCGCTGGTTGCCGCTTCCGCCACTGGCGTAAAGAATTTCTCTTTAAAGAAACGCGTCACGCCGAGCGCCTTCACTTCCTGTTCCACCCAATCCATATACGGTGCCGGACCACAAGTCATCACGGTACGTGAGGCTAAATCAGGAACGCTTGCCAGCAGTTCACGAGTCAGGCGTCCGGCAACGAACCCCTCGGTAACGTTATTTTCCGCCACCAGTGTTACCGGATAATGACGCCACTCATCGGCGAAAATTACATCCTGCGGCGTACGCACGTTGTAGATCACCTGCACATCGGCCTGCGGACGGTTCTTCGCCAGCCAGCGACGCATCGACATAATCGGTGTGACGCCGCAGCCTGCCGCCAGCAACAGGAATTTATCTTCTGCTTTATCGTCGCAGGTAAATTCCCCCATCGCGTCCGAAAGCCAGAGATAATCACCGCGTTTTACATCGCGGGTCAGCCACTGGGAGCCGACACCGTCATCAATCCGCCGCACGGTCAGGGTGATATATTCACTCACGCCTGGCGTGGAGGAAATGGTGTATGCACGCAGCGTTTCCGCTGAGTTTCGCACGCTGACCAGTGCATATTGCCCGGCGCGATATGGGTAGTAATCGTGGCAAATCAGGGAAATCGTCCACACATCCGGCGTTTCTTGCGTAATGTGATGAACCTGCATCCGCCATGGGCATTGATTCGTTGGCATCGTCATCGACAAACTCCTTACGCGCTCAACAGTTGCTTCATGTCTTCTTCAACAGTGGTGATAGAACGCAGGCCGAATTTCTCGTTCAGCACCGCCAGCAGGTCTGGTGTCAGGAAACCAGGCGCAGTCGGGCCGGTGACGATATTTTTCACACCCAGAGAAAGCAGCGTCAGCAGAATGACAATCGCTTTCTGTTCAAACCAGGAGAGCACCAGCGACAGCGGCAGATCGTTGACACCGCAGCCCAGTTTTTCTGCCAGCGTTACCGCCAGAATAATCGCTGAGTAAGCATCGTTACACTGACCAGCATCCACCAGACGCGGCAGACCTTCGATATCGCCAAACTCAAGTTTGTTAAAGCGATATTTACCACAGGCGAGAGTCAGGATCAGGCAGTCATCCGGCACGCTGGTGGCGAAATCGGTGAAGTAGTGACGTTCGCCGCGTGCGCCGTCACAGCCACCAAGCAGGAAGATATGACGCAGTTTTTCACGGCTCACCAGATCAATCAGCGTATCGGCTGCGCCAAGCAGCGTCTGGCGACCAAAGCCCACGGTGATCAGGTGCGGAATTTCGCTGTACGGGAAGCCCGCCATTTGTTGCGCTTGGGCAATGACCGCAGAGAAATCTTCGCCATCCAGATGACGCACACCCGGCCAGCCAACGATGCTGCGGGTCCAGATACGATCGTCATAAGCGCCTACGGTTGGGTCGATGATGCAGTTAGAGGTCATCACGATGGGGCCAGGGAAGCGAGCGAACTCCACTTGCTGATTCTGCCAGCCGCTGCCGTAGTTACCGACCAGATGCTTGAATTTACGCAGCTCCGGGTAGCCGTGGGCAGGCAGCATTTCGCCGTGGGTGTAGACATTAACGCCCGTGCCTTCGGTCTGTTCCAGCAGGTTGTAGAGATCTTTGAGATCGTGACCGGAAATCAGAATGCATTTACCCGCCGTCGCTTTGACGTTGACCTGGGTTGGCGTCGGGTGACCGTATTTACCGGTTTCGCCTGCATCCAGAATGCTCATCACTTTGAAGTTCATCTGGCCGATTTCCATTGAACACTCAAGAAGCGCGTTCATATCGGCAGGCCAGGTCCCCAGCCACGCCATGATTTTATGGTACTGGGCATAAATATCGTTGTCGTATTGGCCAAGAACGTGCGCGTGTTCCATATAGGCCGCCGCACCTTTCAGGCCATACAGGCACAGCAGACGCAGGCCGAGAATGTTTTCGCCAATCGCCGCTTTATCTTTGTTAGGGGTAAATTCTGCTGCCTGACGTTGCAGTTCGCCGAGATCGTCGCTCACCAGTTGCAGGTCAGCCATCGGGTTATCGACGCGGGCGTTAGCATCTACTGCCAGGCATTGCGCTTTCAGCGCCTCGCGCAGGGCAATCGCTTCACGAGCGTAGCCGACAATACGCGGAGAATCGAAGTTAACGTTGGTCAGGGTTGAGAAAAATGCGCGAGGCGCGAAGCTGTCTACATCGTGGTTGATAATGCCGTATTCACGCGCTTTTACAGCCCAGGCAGAAAGCCCTTGCAGCGCCGCGATGAGTAAATCCTGAAGGTCAGAGGTTTCCGCCGTTTTACCACACATCCCCTGCGCGTATGAGCAGCCGTTTCCTGCCGGAGTACGGATAGTTTGTTCACATTGCACACAAAACATGATCACACCTTTAAAGTTATATTTAATATACATGTTTAAGGTTAAGACGCTTAACGCGGGGATAAAAGGGATTTTTCATGCAACTTTAAGGGAGATTGATTTAGCGCAATTTTGGCGGCAGGGATCTACCGCCGGAGAGGTATTATGCGGAGAAAAAGGCGATGAGGATCGGCACTAACAGGCTGAGAATAAAACCGTGAACAATCGCTGCCGGGACCATATCCAGCCCACCTGTACGCTGAAGAACGGGCAGGGTGAAATCCATTGATGTGGCACCGCATAAGCCCAGTGCAGTAGAGCGGCTACGGCGAATCAGGCCAGGGATCAACATAATGGCGATCAACTCACGCGCTAAATCATTGAAGAAGGCCGCGCTCCCGATTACCGGACCAAAAGATTCGGTCAACAAAATACCGGAAAGAGAATACCAGCCGAAACCGGAGGCCATTGCCAGCGCGGTATTGATGGGGAGATCAAGAATAAAGGCGTTAATTAAACCGCCAATTAAAGAACTGACAACCACCACCACGGCGACAATCATTCCCCGGCGATTAAGGACAATCTGCTTTAAGGTCATGCCATTATTGCGCAACTGAATACCGACGAGGAAAAGTAGCAGAATTAACGTGTATTCACTGGCTTCGGTCGCGTGCTGCAAAAAACCTAATCCGCTAAGGCCAATAGCAAAACCAATCACCACGACGCCACACAGTTTCAGCGATTCCAGTGCCATCGCAATACGCGACGGCAATTTTTCTTGCTGGTGGCTATTGCGCCACGGCAAACCGCGTTCCAGCCACAGCAAGGCGACAATATTGCACAGTAAAATAATGGTAATACTGACAGCGGAATAATGCAGAATCGCCAACAGGTTACTGGCGAGATTATCGAGAAACGCCAGACTGATACCCATAAAAAAGAGAATGAGATAAACCATCCAGCTTAATAGCTGATTAATGCGTTTTAACGCAGCTTTTTGGCGAAGTGGAATGAGGTAACCCACAATCAGGGGAACCAGAATAATTAACAGCCCAGAAAACATGAAAACCCAGTCCTTGCAAAGAAGATGTCGAAATGCGCGATGACACACTACTGAAAGCGGAAGGACGAGTAAAGTTGCAATTAAAAGGAAATGTTATGCATAAGGAGCTGTAGGGTATTCATTTTCATTTAAAGATATTCTTGCGCTTTAATTACAAACCGCACTGGTGTTGGTGGCGTCAAAATCGCCGAGGCGTTCCCTGAAGGCCGGGGCAACCCACATGGATGTGGGCTGAG